>CAMLJW010000283.1 GCA_946480485.1 uncultured Streptomyces sp.
TCGCCGCCACGGCGTCCGGCGGCGCCACGACCGCGCCCAGCACCAGCGCCGCGGTGAGCGGCAGATCCGGCACGATCAGATGCGCGGCCCAGCCGACGACGAGCGTCGCGAACAGCACGTACCCCACCGACAGCAGCGCCACGGGCAGCGTTTGCGCCCGCAGATCGAGGTACGAGCTGTCCGTGGCCGCCGTGTACAGCAGCGGGGGCAGCAGCAGCGGCAGCACCACATCGGGGTCGAGGGTGTATTCGGGCACCCCTGGTACGTACGAGACGACCAGGCCCGCCGCGACGAGCAGCAGCGGTGCGGGCACCGGGGTGCGGCGGGCCGCACCGGCGGCCGCGACGCTGCCCGCGATCAGCAGGAGCAGGGGCATGACATGCATCGGTTTCAGCCCGCCTTCGTTTCCGCGCGGCTTTCCGCGCGCCCGTCGTAACCTGGCCACCATGAAACCGTGCACGCATGCCGACGCGCTGCCGCTGCCCGAGCCCGCACCACTCAGCGAAACCTGCCTCGAGTGCCGTGCGGCCGGCACCCATCCCGTGCAGCTGCGGCTCTGCCTGGCCTGCGGCCACGTGGGCTGCTGCGACACGTCGCCGATGCGCCACGCGACGGAGCACCACAAGGAGACCGGACACCCGGTGATGCGTACTTTTGAGCCCGGAGAGAGCTGGCGCTGGTGCTTCGTCGATCACGTACTCGTATGACGAGCGGTCCGGACGGTTCGGGCGTCTGACGCCTGGGTACGTCAACCCGGCGCGCGCTCTTCCTCTTGGGGCCCACAGACCTCTAGCCACTGTGCGTATAGATGGGTTTACCATGAGTGACAGTAGGGCTTGGGGTCTTGAGGACAGGACACTTGAGAGCGCGATAGCGTCACCGCTGAACCACCTGGCGCGTTAGCGCTTACCCGAGGGGCGACCCTCGGCCCCGAAAGAGCTTGTACCACCTTGGAGGTGAGGGTGTCCCAGATCGCAGGCGAGCCCGCGACCCAGGACTTCGTAGAAGTCCGGCTGCCGGCTGCGGGTGCCTACCTGTCGGTGCTGCGCACGGCCACGGCCGGCCTCGCGGCGCGTTTGGACTTCACCCTCGACGAGATCGAGGACCTTCGCATCGCTGTAGACGAGGCCTGCGCGATCCTGCTCCAACAGGCCGTGCCCGGTTCAGTACTCAGCTGTGTCTTCCGCTTGATCGACGACTCGCTCGAGGTGACGGTCTCGGCTCCGACCACCGACGGCCACGCCCCTTCGCGGGATACCTTCGCCTGGACCGTGCTGTCGGCCCTCGCGGGCAAGGTGTCCTCCTCGGTCGCCGAAGACAAGACCGTTTCGATCAGCCTCTACAAACAGCGCGGCGCGGGACCCGGGCCGACGTGAGGAACGGGGACGGGCCGGTGCGGGACGAAGAGCGCGGCACGAGGGAGCTGCCCGCCGAGGACGGGGTTCCCCCCCGCTCATGGGGATCCCCGCGCTCGAGGGAAGCCGGGAGTGGAGGAGGAGCCGAGAGCTCGCGGGAGAACGGCCCGAGCGGGCCGCCGCACACGGCGGAAGCCGGCGACGGCATTCCCGAGCAGCAGGCCCGGCCGCACCCGGAGGGCGACTCCTCGGCGGCCGAAGCGTCTCAGCACGGGGGTCCCCCAGGCTCGAGCGAGGCAGCGAACGTGGGGTCCCCCCGAACGGAGTCTGGGCGAGCCTCCTCGGAAGGGCGGCGGCGGGTGACGGGCGGGACTATGGGCGAGCAGCACGAGCGACACGCCGACAGTGGCGCGGGCGGCGCGTCACGGGCGCAGCACGCCCCCCAGGACCGCAGCGGCGCGCGGGCCAAGTTCATCGAGCTGCGCATGCTGAGGGAGGGCAGCCGGGAGTACGCGGAGCTGCGCAATCAGCTGGTCCGGATGCATCTGCCGCTCGTCGAGCACCTCGCGCGCCGCTTCCGCAACCGCGGTGAGCCGCTGGACGACCTGACCCAGGTCGCCACCATCGGCCTGATCAAGTCGGTCGACCGCTTCGACCCGGAGCGCGGCGTCGAGTTCTCGACGTACGCGACTCCGACGGTGGTCGGCGAGATCAAGCGGCACTTCCGCGACAAGGGCTGGGCGGTGCGCGTGCCGCGCCGGCTGCAGGAGCTGCGCCTGGCGCTCACCACGGCGACCGCCGAGCTCTCGCAGCAGCACGGCCGCTCCCCCACGGTGCACGAGCTGGCCGAGAAGCTGGCCATCTCGGAGGAGGAGGTCCTGGAGGGCCTGGAGTCGGCCAACGCGTACTCCACCCTGTCCCTGGACGTCCCCGACACGGACGACGAGTCCCCGGCGGTCGCGGACACGCTGGGCGCCGAGGACGAGGCCCTGGAGGGGGTCGAGTACCGGGAGTCCCTCAAGCCGCTCCTCGAGGACCTGCCGCCCCGCGAGAAGCGGATCCTGCTGCTGCGTTTCTTCGCCAACATGACCCAGTCCCAGATCGCCCAGGAGGTCGGTATCTCCCAGATGCACGTGTCACGCCTCCTGGCGCGGACGCTGGCCCAGCTCCGGGAGAAGCTGCTCGTCGAGGAGTGACCGGCCGCCGGTGCCGTTATGCGCCGGTCACTTCTGATCCTGCACGTCGCCGGGGCCCCGGATCCCGAGGGCCCGGGTCGTCTCCGGGTTCAGCAGGAGCACCAGCGCGGCGACCGCGACGACGGCCAGGGCGATGCCGCCGGGTATGGCCAGACTGTCGGCCTGGAGCAGCGTCCAGGCCACCGGCAGCGCCATGATCTGCGTGATGATCGCGGGACCCCGGCTCCAACTGCGCCGCTCGAGCAGCCCGCGCGCGGCCAGCAGCGGCAGCAGCGCGAGCACGATCAGCGTGACCCCGCCCGTGACGGCCTGCTGCCGGTCGTCCGGGTCACCGACCAGCCCCCTCACCAGCATGTAGACGCCCGCGGCGACGAGGGCGAGGCCCTCCAGGGCGGCCAGCGCGGCCGCGGCGGTCAGCCGTCCGGGGCGGGGGCCTGTTTCGGGGGCGTCCGGAGTGGGGGTCTGCTCAGGGCTCACCCCTGAAGGGTAGCCCTCGGCCCTCGCCGCCCTGCCGCCGCCCGGGCCTCCGCGGGCACCTCGAGAACGCCCGGGCGTGGCCAGGCCCACGCCACGCCGTCCTACCGGTTCCTCACCTCGGTATGGGCCGAGTACCACTCGGTATGTACGCTGCATCGCATGCGTGCACTTCTCGTGGTCAATCCGGCGGCAACTACCACAAGCGCACGCACGCGTGACGTCTTGATCCATGCCCTGGCGAGCGAGATAAAACTCGAGGCGGTCACCACCGAGTACCGCGGGCACGCCCGGGACCTGGCTCGGCAGGCGGTGGAGAGCAAGGACATAGAGCTGGTCGTGGCCCTCGGCGGCGACGGCACGGTCAACGAGGTTGTGAACGGCCTGCTGCACCAGGGCCCCGACCCGGACCGTCTGCCCGGCCTCGCCGTGGTCCCCGGCGGCTCCACCAACGTCTTCGCCCGCGCCCTGGGCCTGCCCAACGAACCCGTGGAAGCCACCGGCGCCCTGCTCGACGCGCTGCGCGAGGGCCGGGAGCGCACGGTCGGCCTGGGCCTCGCGGCGGGCACCCCGGGCACTAAGGACCAGGCGGTGCCGTCGCGCTGGTTCACTTTCTGCGCGGGATTCGGCTTCGACGCGGGCGTGATAGGCCGGGTCGAGCAGCAGCGCGAGCGCGGCAGGCGCTCCACACACGCCCTCTATCTGCGCCAGGCGGTCCGCCAGTTCCTGGACGAGCCCCATCGCAGGAACGGTGTGATCACACTGGAGCGGACCGGCGAGGACCCGGTGTCCGATGTGGTGATGTCGATAGTCTGCAACACCTCTCCCTGGACCTATCTGGGCAATCGCCCGGTATACGCGTCACCTAGGGCCTCGTTCGAAACCGGCCTGGACGTACTGGGTCTCACCCGGATGTCCACGGCCGCTGTCGCCCGATATGCAACGCAGTTGCTCACTTCGTCCCCAGAGCGGGGCCCCCATGGAAAGCACGCCCTGTCCCTGCACGACCTGACGGACTTCACCTTGCATTCGAAGGTGCCACTGCCCCTTCAGATGGACGGTGACCACCTGGGGCTGCGTACGAGCGTGACGTTCACAGGCGTACGCCGTGCACTGCGTGTGATTGTGTGAGCAGAAGGGGCTAAAGTCCTTTCACTCGAACGTTTAGGCCAGGATCCACCCCATGGAAGTACGGCTGTGACCTAGTCGACACCGAGGATTCAAAAAAAACTTTTCGCAGGGGGTTGTATCCGCCGCTGAGGTTTGCGAGTCTCTACGTGGCGCTCGGGACGGCCCGCAACATCGGCCCCACAGAGAGCCAGAACCCCTCCTCACATCAAGGACGACGCCAGTCCGTCTGGTAGTCGGCCCTTCACTTGTTGAGGGATTCGTGAAAGCGTTCACATTCACAAGCAGATAAGTAATACCAAGGAGAGGTAGCAGCCATGGACTGGCGTCACAACGCCGTTTGCCGCGAGGAAGACCCCGAGCTCTTCTTCCCCATCGGCAACACCGGTCCTGCGCTGCTGCAGATCGAGGAAGCCAAGGCCGTCTGCCGCCGCTGCCCCGTCATGGAGCAGTGCCTGCAGTGGGCGCTCGAGTCCGGCCAGGACTCCGGCGTCTGGGGTGGTCTCAGCGAGGACGAGCGCCGCGCCATGAAGCGCCGCGCCGCCCGCAACCGGGCCCGTCAGGCCTCCGCCTGACAACCCACCCCGCAACAGCCTGAGCTTGGCGGCGCGTACAGCGAGTACGCATCTCCCGCCCCCGAGCCGCAGCGCGCAGTACCCCCGATGCGCATCAGCACGAGCACTAGCCCTGGACCGCTGGACGGTCCAGGGCTCATTGCTGTCCGCAGCCGCGTGGATCACCTGCCTGTGCGGGATCTTTGCGCGAGTCCCATGCGCGAGTCCCCTGTGCGGGTTCTTTCTCTGCCGGTTCTCTGTGTGCGGATGGTCCGCACAGCGGACTTGCCGTGGGTGGGTGTTCCGGGCTACTTGTTGCCCTCCACCGGGATGTCCAGGATCACCCGCGTGCCGCGCTCCGGGGCCGGGACCATGTCGAAGGTACCGCCCAACTCGCCCTCCACCAGGGTCCGTACGATCTGCAGGCCCAGGTTGCCGGTGCGGTGCGGGTCGAAACCCTGAGGGAGGCCGACACCGTCGTCCTGGACGGTGACCAGGAGGCGGGACTCCTTGGTGGTGCCGCCGCGGACCGCCGAGACCTCGACCGTGCCGGTGTCGCCCTGCCGGAAGCCGTGCTCCAGCGCGTTCTGCAGGACTTCGGTGAGGACCATGGACAGCGGCGTGGCGACCTCGGCGTCGAGTATGCCGAAGCGGCCGGAGCGCCGACCCCTGACCTTGCCCGGGGAGATCTCGGCGACCATGGCCAGCACCCGGTCGGCGATCTCGTCGAACTCCACGCGCTCGTCCAGATTCTGGGACAGCGTCTCGTGCACGATCGCGATCGACCCCACGCGGCGTACGGCCTCTTCGAGTGCTTCGCGGCCCTTGTCGGAGTCGATGCGGCGGGCCTGGAGCCGCAGCAGGGCCGCGACGGTCTGGAGGTTGTTCTTCACCCGGTGATGGATCTCCCGGATGGTGGCGTCCTTGGTGATCAACTCGCGCTCGCGGCGGCGGAGTTCCGTGACGTCCCGCAGGAGGACGAGCGAACCGACGCGGGTGCCCTTGGGTTTGAGTGGGATAGCGCGGAGCTGGATCACACCGTCGTTGCTCTCGATCTCGAACTCGCGGGGGGCCCAGCCGCTGGCGACCTTGGCCAGCGCCTCGTCCACCGGCCCCCGCGAGGGAGCGAGCTCCGCGGTGCTCGTGCCGAGGTGGTGGCCGACGAGGTCGGCGGCAAGGCCGAGGCGGTGGTACGCGGACAGCGCGTTCGGTGACGCGTACTGCACGATGCCGTCCGCGTCGAGCCGGATCAGACCGTCGCCGACCCGGGGCGAGGCGTCCATGTCGACCTGCTGGTCGGGGAACGGGAAGGAGCCGGCCGCGATCATCTGGGCGAGGTCGGACGCGCTCTGGAGATAGGTGAGTTCGAGCCGCGACGGCGTGCGCACGGTGAGCAGATTGGTGTTGCGGGCGATGACGCCCAGGACGCGCCCGTCTCTGCGGACGGGAATGGACTCGACCCGTACGGGAACCTCCTCGCGCCACTCCGGGTCGCCCTCCCGCACGATCCGGCCCTCGTCCAGGGCGGCGTCCAGCATGGGGCGGCGGCCGCGGGGGACGAGGTGGCCGACCATGTCGTCCTGGTACGAGGTCGGGCCGGTGTTGGGCCGCATCTGGGCCACGGAGACATAGCGGGTGCCGTCGCGCGTGGGGACCCACAGGACGAGGTCGGCGAAGGAAAGGTCGGAGAGCAGCTGCCACTCCGACACCAGCAGGTGAAGCCACTCGAGATCGGAGTCGCCGAGGGCAGTGTGCTGGCGGACGAGTTCGTTCATGGAGGGCACGTGAGCGAGCGTACCTGGGGGTACGGACATGGCTCGAAGTCGGCGGTCCCCGGGCCCCTGGCAGGCGCCTTCCCCGGGCGGAGTGGCAGGGGATTGAGTACGTACGGACAGCTCCCGCGCGTACCGCCGAGACGAGGACGTCCCGCAGTCGCATCACTGTCTCGTCGTCCGCGGGCTGCCGGACGATCAGCAGGGTGATCATGGAGAACGTGGAGAACAGGGCAGGAACTCCTCGGCGAGTCTTTGCTTCTTTGATCTCCAGCACGCTGGACTAGACCAAAAACGGCCACGGCGGTATACAGAGGGGATCACGGAGCGTGCGGGGGGACCCTCGCACGGCAAGCCGTGCCGCGATGTGCGCCGTGGCCGACGCGTACGTCGGCCGCATCGGCGCCCGGAGGCGGGAAGGCAGAGGATGAGCACCGACGTCGGCAGTGCGGAGAACGAGAATGGGCCCCCCATCCGTACCGCGCGTGTGCCCAAGTACTACCGCCTCAAGAAGCATCTGCT
>CAMLJW010000284.1 GCA_946480485.1 uncultured Streptomyces sp.
CACGTCGACCCGCACCCGCTCCTGCCCCGGCACGGCCCGGACCGGGGGCCGGCGGGCCGGGAGTGCCGCTGAGGGAGCGGTGCGGGAGATGCCCGAGGCGACCCGCATGGCCGAGGAGATCCAAGGCGCGGTGACCAGGGAGGAAGACCTGCCCATCGCCCGCTTCAGCCAACTCGGCGCCGACGAGATCGAGCGGCGGATCCGCTCGCTGTCCCAGTCGGATCTGACGGTGATCGAGGGCTACGAGCGCACCCACGCCAACCGGCCCGGTGTCCTGCAGGCCGTCGAGCGACTGCGCGCCGGCGAGCCCTGGCCCGGCTACGACACCACGGAGCCGAGCCGGATCGTGGACCGGCTGCGGGATGTACCCGTCGGCGTGGCCCGTCTGGTGCTGGACTACGAGCGGCGCCACCGCGGGCGCGCGACGGTCATCTCCGCCGCCGAAACACGGGTCCCGGCGTCGTAGTCGCGCCCCCGCGCCGTAGTCGCGTCCCCGCGCCGTCTCGAGGCGGGGACGTAGTCGCGTGCCCGCGCCGTCCCGAGGTACCCGGGGTCGGCGCGTCCGCGTGTCGTAGTCGCGTGCCCGCGCTCCCGTTGGACGGAAATCTGCCGTAGCCGCGCTGGGGCCCACCAGACCTGCACCATACCCAGTGCCGGGCCCGTCGCCCGGGCGGATAGCATCAGGGTTTCGGCGTGGCTCCCAGTAGAGGCGACGATCATGGATCCGGCCGCGGTACCTCCGCCCACAGGGGGCATCAGCCTGCGCCAGTTGCTGATGGCCCTGGGAGACTCGCTGGTCGAGGTGCAGGCCGCTCCCGCCGGACTGGACGTCGCGATCCGCGGCGTCGCCCTGCTCGACCCCGAGGACCCGCCGACCGCTCATCCGGGCAAGCTCATCCTCGTCATCGGTGCCCGTGGCCGAGCGGCGTTTCCCGCGCTGCGGGCCGCCGGGCGCGACCGGGCCGCCGCCGTCGTGGTCAAGCTGGACGGTCCGGGCCAGGCCGCGGCCCTCGGCGAGACCGCCGCCGAGGCCGGGGTCGCCCTGCTCTCTTTGCGCAGCGAAGCGCGTTGGGAAGAGGTGAACGCGCTGGCTCGCGCCGCCCTCGACGACGCGCCGCCGGACCACCCCGGCGAAGGGGTCGAGGAGGGCGACCTGTTCTCGCTCGCCCAGACCACCGCCATCCTCACCAGCGGCATCGTCAGCATCGAGGACGCCGCCCACCGGGTGCTGGCCTACTCCCGCTCCACCGACTCCGACGAGATCGACGATTTGCGGCGGCGTTCCATCCTCGGCTGGCAGGGACCGGAGGCGTATCTGGCGAAGCTGCGTGAGTGGGGCGTGTTCCAGCACCTGCACGCCAGTGACGAGGTGATCGGTATCAACAGCCACCCCGAGCTGGGGATCCGCCGCCGGCTCGCCGTGGCCATCCGGTCCGGAGACCGTCAACTGGGGACCATCTGGGTGCAGGAGGGCTCGACGCCGCTGTCCCCACACTCGGACCGGGCAATGCTGGGTGCCGCCCGGGTCGCCGCGCACCACCTGGTACGCCGCCGCAGGGCGCTCTCGGAGGACCTGACGCTCACCCGGACCCTGCTGGCCGGACTTCTGGAGGGGAGCACCGGGCCACAGCCGCTGGCCACCCACCTGGGATACGACGTGACCCGCCCGGCGGCCGTCCTGGGCTTCTCGCACGGGACCGCGGAGACGGTCGCGGCACCGGAGCTGACCTACAGCGAGGTCACCAATCTGGTCTCCGTGCACATCGCCGCCCGGCACCACAGCGCACTGGTCACTCAGGTCGATCCGCATATCTACGTGCTCCTGCCCCAACTGCCCCGCAGCATCGACACCGACACCCTGCGCGGATGGGGCCAGGAGATCATCGAGGCCGCACGCCGCCACCTGGGGCTGCCGCTGCGCGGCTCGGTCGGTTGCGTGGTGTCCGGGCTCGGGGATGTCCCGGAGTCTCGCCGGGAGGCCGACCGCATCCTCGACGCCATGGTGGGCGCCGGCGTGTCCGCCGCGGTCGCCGCGTTGCCGGACATCCAGGCGGAAGTACTGGTCAGCGAAATGCTGACGCTGCTTTCCGCTCATACCGAGATACGGGATCCACGGCTGACCGCCCTGGTCTCGCACGACAGCCGGCACCAGGGCCGGCTGGCCGAGTCCCTGCTGACCTACCTGAACTCCTTCGGTGACGTACGGGCGGCCGCGGCCCAGCTGCATGTGCACCCCAACACGCTGCGCTATCGCATTCGCCGGGCCGAGGAGCTGACCGGTCTCGATCTCAGCCGTCCTGACCAGCGTCTGCTTGCCATGCTCCAGTTGCGGCTTCCGCCCACCAACTGACCGCGACTCCGCATTGGCCGGTCGTACAACCGTTCATGGATGAGTTTGTCGTCTCCTACAAACACCTCTCCCCATGACGCCTCATACGCTTGCGCAAATCAATTTCCGCAAGTGATACGGCCGTCTCCCACGGGGAGACGAAGCGAAGCGCGGACGTAGCTGTGACAACCGTCACCGTTACAAAATCCGGATACCGTGCCCGTTCCGTGAAGGCTTGCGGGAATGTCAGGACCATGACCGCCCCCGCTCCGCGCATGCCCGGCCTGCTTGCCACACCACCGAATCGACCCGATGGATCCGAATCCGACCGATCCGACCGATCTGGCGCTCCCCAGACGGCCCTCCCAACCACCCAATGGATGTCGACATGACTACACGTCCCCATGATTCTCTGGCCCCCGCCACCGATCCGCCGACAGGCGGCCAGACTCCGGAGCAGCCAGGTCTGCAGGCCGGTCTGAAGAATCGCCATCTCTCCATGATCGCCATCGGCGGGGTGATCGGCGCCGGTCTCTTCGTGGGCTCCGCCTCCGGTATCGCCGCCGCCGGGCCCGGCATCCTGCTGTCGTACGCGCTGGTCGGCGCCCTGGTCGTCTTCGTGATGCGGATGCTCGGCGAGATGGCCGCGGCCAACCCGTCCTCCGGCTCCTTCTCCGCCTACGCGGACCGGGCGCTGGGACGCTGGGCCGGGTTCTCGATCGGCTGGCTGTACTGGTTCTTCTGGGTCGTAGTGCTCGCCGTTGAGGCGACGGCGGGTGCGGTGATCCTGGAGGCGTGGGTGCCGGCCGTTCCGCAGTGGGCCTGGGCGCTGATTGTGATGATGCTCCTCACCGTCGCGAACCTGGTCTCGGTCGGCTCCTTCGGCGAGTTCGAGTTCTGGTTCGCCGGCATCAAGGTCGTGGCCATCGCGGGCTTCATCCTCCTCGGCGGCCTGTCGATCTTCGGTGTGCTGCCCGGCTCCGACCATGCCGCGACGGGGTTCGGCAACCTCACCGCTCACGGCGGCTTCCTGCCGAACGGGCCCGGCGCGATCCTCACCGGCGTCCTGCTGGTCGTGTTCTCCTTCATGGGTAGTGAGATCGTCACCCTCGCCGCCGGTGAGGCCCCGGACGCGCGGCAGGCGGTCGCCAAGGCCACCAGGAGCGTGATCTGGCGGGTCGGCGTCTTCTACCTCGGCTCGATCCTCGTCGTGGTGGCCCTGCTGCCGTGGAACGACCCCTCGATCGCCAAGAAGGGCTCGTACGTCGCGGCCCTCGACTCGATCGGCATCCCGCACGCCGGCCAGATCATGAACTTCATCGTGCTGACCGCCGTGCTGTCCTGTCTCAACTCCGGCCTCTACACCGCGTCCCGAATGGCCTTCTCCCTCGGGCAGCGCAGCGACGCCCCGCAGGCCTTCGCCCGGACGAACACCCGGGGTGTCCCGCAGGCCGCGATCCTGGCCTCCGTGGCCTTCGGCTTCGTGGCGGTGGGCTTCAACTACCTGTGGCCGGACACGGTCTTCCAGTTCCTGCTGAACTCCTCGGGCGCGGTCGCGCTCTTCGTGTGGCTGGTCATCTGCTTCACGCAGCTGAAGATGCGGGGCATCATCCTGCGCGAGAGCCCGGAGAAGCTGGTCATCAAGATGTGGCTGTTCCCGTATCTGACGTGGGCGACGATCGCGATGATCTCGTTCGTGCTCCTCTACATGCTTACCGACGACAAGGAGGGCGGCGGCCGGAGCCAGGTGCTGCTCTCGCTGCTCGTTGCCGCGCTGGTGGTCGCGGTCTCGGTGGTCCGGGATCGGGCCCGCCGAACCGACACCGAGGACACGGTGGCGACCCGGTAGTCGTTCCGCGCCCGGCGCACCCGCGCACCGGCGCCCGCGCCCGCCCCGGGCGCGGGCGCCGGTGCGCGTGGCCGCACCAGGGCTTGTCTGGAGTTTCGCGTCGTCCGCCCGGAGGGCGGGCGCCGCGGCGTCTGGTGCGGTGCATCGCAAGGCGGAGGGGTCGCCCGCGTACTGGTGGGCGTATACCAGCGATCCCGACAACGCAGCGAGGCGCCGTACCAAACGCAGCGGCGCAGGCAGGAAACTCCAGACAGTCCCTAAGTCGCGAACCGCCACGCACATTTTGCCCGCGGACCCACGCACGCCTTGCGTGCGCCGTGCGCCCGGCGCACGCTGGTGGTATGGGTGCGCGCGACGGCCCCACGCTCATCACCTCTGTGCAGCGGGCCTTCCGGCTCCTGGAGGCGGTGAGCGCGCACGAAAACGGCGCGCCGGCGAAGCAGCTGGCACGTGAGACGGGGCTGCCCCTGGCCAC
Source organism: uncultured Streptomyces sp. (assembly GCA_946480485.1). Next base: position 4,654 of record CAMLJW010000284.1, read on the forward strand.
CGCGTACCATCTGCTGCGGACGCTGCTCCACGACGGATACGTACGGAAGCTGGACGACGGCGGGTTCATCCTGGGCGACAGGCTGCAGACACTGCACACCTCAGGCCGAGGGCAGGCGTTGCTCAGCCGGGTCCGTCCGACGCTCGCCGCCCTGCGGGACGAACTCGCGACCGCCGCCTACCTCACCTTCTACGAGGAGGGCGAGATCCGGGTCGCCGAAATCGTCGACGGGGCCCGGGCGCCCCGGGTCGACCTCTGGGTGGGATTCGAGGACGCCGGGCACGCCACCGCGCTGGGCAAGTCCGTACTGCGAGAGCTGGACGACGAGTCCCGTAAGGACTACCTCTCCCGGCACCCCCTCGCCGACCTCACACCACGGACCATCACCCACCCTCCGGAACTGCTCCGGCGACTCGACTCCTCTCCCGTGGCCCCGGCTGTCACGGACCTGGAGGAGTACACCCTCGGCACGGTCTGCATCGCTGTGCCCGTGTACAGCGGAAACACGCTCGGCTCGCTCGGCGTCTCACTCTCGGCGGACCGGCTCCCCCGGCTCGAGGAGATCCGGGCGCGGCTGATCCCGACCGCGAGTCGCGTGACCAGGAGCCTGTCACTCACTATCTGAAAATCCTGTTCTTGTGACGGCCGAACCGAACCTATTTCCTGAACGAAGCAGACATTTCAGGAGCGCACACTCCGCGCACAGGTAAGGACTGCGGACGAAACATGAGTCAGTCACGAGACCATGCTCGCGACCACTGGCCGATGCGGCCGTTCAGGAACGGAGGGGCCGGCCCCGAAAACGGAGTGGCCCGCCCCGGGGCATTGGCCCGGAAACGTGCCGCCGCGCAGTTGGCCGCCGGTACGCCCGTACTGCCCGTGCTGATCATCTCCGTCATCGTGCTCGTCGACCTCGTCGGCGGGGCGGGGATGACCTGGCTGCCACTGTTCGCCGCCGGGCCCGCGCTGGCCGCCACGACCAACGGGCCGCGCGGAGTCCTCTGTGTCGGGCTCCTGGCCACGACGCTCGGCACGACGCTCGGAATCCGTGACGGTGCGCCGGGCTCCGAGCTGGGCGCCGTACTGTCCGCCCTGGTGGCCGTCACCCTGGCGAGTGGCCTGGCCAGCGCGTTGCGCGGGCGTCGCGAGCGGGTACTCGCGGCCGTCCGCTCGGTCGCGGAGGCCGCCCAGCATGCGCTGCTCAAGCCCGTACCGGCGACGGTCGGTCCGTTCCAGGTGGCCGTCCGTTACAGCGCCGCGGCGGCGGAGGCCCGTATCGGCGGGGATCTCTACGCACTGGTTCCCACCCCGTACGGGGTCAGGCTGATCGTCGGCGATGTGCGCGGCAAGGGGCTGCCGGCCGTGGGGACCGCCGCCCTTGTGCTCGGGGTCTTCCGCGAGGCCGCCTACGACGAGCCCGATCTCCTCGCCGTCGTCGGCAGGATCGAACGGAGCCTGGCACGAAACCTCGGCTCCGACGACTTCGTCACCGCCGTGGTCGCCGGATACCCCCGGGAAGGGCGACTGGAGGTCGTCAACTGCGGGCACGCGCCTCCGCTGCTGGTACGCGAATCCCAGGTCGTGGCGGTCGAGCCCGCCCATCCGGCCCCGCCCCTCGGGCTGCGCGCCCTCACGGGCGAGACCCCCAGCCTCCAGGTGCTGCCGTTCACCGACGGGGATCAGCTGCTGCTCTACACCGACGGGGTCACCGAGGCCCGCGACCACGGCCGTGAGTTCTACCCGCTCGCCGAAAGACTGGCGCGGCACGTGTCCGACGAGCCTGCGCGTGCTCTCACCGCGCTCCACGACGAACTGCTGGCGCATGTGGGCGGCCGACTGCACGACGACGCGGCGCTGCTCCTGCTCCGCAAACCAGCCGTGCCAGAAGCGGCCGTTCACGAAGCGGCCGTGCCAGAACCGGCCGTGCCAGAACCGGCCGTGCCCGAACCGGCCGTTCGCCAAACGGGCGTTCGCCAAACGGGCGTTCCCAAAGCGTCCGTGCCGGAAGCGGCCGTTGCCGAGGCGGCGTCCGACGCCGGTCGCGGCAGCGGCTGAGCGGACTTGCCGCGGTCAGGTGCGGTACCGCGCCTCCATCAGAGGCGCACGGAACTGAGCGACCAGCCCCGGACGCCTCGCGGCCGCCGCGCCCGCAGCCTGGTCATGGCTTGCCGTGCCCGCCGGGTCGGTGTTCTCGTCGCTGACGTAGGCCCAGCCAGGGCAGGAACGCTTCCAGCAAACTGCCCAGGTGCCCATGGAGTTGGCACTAATCGTCAGGGAGTCAGCAGTGTGAGCGACGACACCTCAAGTAACCCGCCGGTAGGGACATTTGACTCTGTCGGT
>CAMLJW010000285.1 GCA_946480485.1 uncultured Streptomyces sp.
AGTCCATGAACGACACCGGACCCAGGTCCAGTACCAGGTCGGGACACGGGCCGGCGGTCAGTGCATCCAGGCGCGCCGCCAGACTCGGTGCCGTGAGCAGGTCGATCTCGCCACGCACTGTCACAACGGTGGTGCCGCCGACCGTGTGCTCCGTGGGATGCGGAGTGGACCCGATGGAAGTGTCGGACATGGCTTCAGCAAAGCCGGGCGAATGGGGCGTGCGATAGGGCCGACCGGCCCTGTTGCCCGGGTCCGGTGGTGCCTTCGTCAGTGCGGTTGCGGATCGGCCGTCGGAAAGGACTCCTGTCCGGTCGTCGGACGGGGCCGACCGGCCCATGCGCCTTCCGGCAGACCGCGACAAGCTGGGTGTGCGGTGCAATCCCGGCATAGTGCCCACGCGGGGCTTCACGCCTCCAGGTCGATGGTGATCTCCGGCGGCTGGTGCAGCGTGTTGTGGACCGTGCAGTGGGACGCGACGGCCAGCAGGGCCGCGTGGCGCTGGGCAGAGAGGGCGGGCGGCGGGACGACGGTGACGTGGACGGATGCGACGCGGGCCGGCCGGTCGGGAGCCATGGTGAACTCCGTACGAACCCGCAGGCCCGAGCGGTGCAGGCCGTGGCGGTGCAGATAGCGGCCCGCGTAGAAGGCGACGCAGGTGGCCAGCGACGCGGCGAACAACTCCGTGGGCGTGGGTGCGGTGTCCCTGCCGCCCGCGTCCGTGGGCTGATCGACCATCAGCTGGTGACCACGGACGTCCACGGTGTACGCGTCCCCTTCGACATGGGCGACGTCCAGCGTGTGCACGTCCGGTGCCTTCGGTTGCTGTTGCATGCTCGCCTCTGTCATGGGGAGTCACCTCGTGTCGCTGCTGGTCTCACCTGCGCCGGCCGCCCGTCCGGCCTCCAGGCGGGCGACCGGCACGCGGAAGGGAGAGCAGGAGACGTAGTCGAGTCCTGTGGCGTGGAAGAAGTGGACGGAGACGGGGTCGCCGCCGTGTTCGCCGCACACGCCGATCTTCAGGTCGGGGCGGGCGGCACGGCCTTCGGCGACGGCGATGCCCACCAGGCGGCCGACGCCCTCGCGGTCGATCGTCTCGAAGGGGGAGGCGGCGAACACGCCCTTGTCGAGGTAGGCGGAGAAGAAGGCCGCCTCGACGTCGTCACGGGAGAAGCCCCACGTGGTCTGGGTGAGGTCGTTCGTGCCGAAGGAGAAGAACTCGGCTTCCTCGGCGATCCGGCCAGCCGTGAGCGCGGCCCGGGGCAGTTCGATCATCGTGCCGACCGGACAGTGAACAGGGACGCCGGACTCGTCCGAGACCTCGCCCAGTACCTGTTCCACTTCCTCGCGGACCAGCCGGAGTTCCGTGACGTGCCCGACGAGCGGCACCATGATCTCCGCCTCGGGGGAGCCCCCGGCCCTCGTGCGCTCCACGACCGCTTCGGCGATGGCTCGCACCTGCATGGCGACCAGCCCGGGGACCACCAGGCCGAGGCGCACGCCGCGCAAACCGAGCATGGGGTTGTCCTCGTGCATGCGCCGCACGGCGGCGAGCAACTCGGCGTCGCGGGGGTTCGGCTGCTCGCCGCGGGCCTCGGTGGCGGCGATGCGGACGGCGAGATCCGTGTGATCGGGCAGGAACTCGTGAAGGGGCGGGTCGAGCAGGCGGATGGTGACCGGCAGGCCGTCCATCGCCTCAAGGATCCCGGCGAAGTCCTGCCGCTGGAGAGGGAGCAGCGCGTCCAGAGCACGGTCGCGGGCGGCGTCGTCGCCGGCCAGGATCATCTCCTCGACCAGTTTGCGGCGCTCACCGAGGAACATGTGCTCGGTGCGGCACAGGCCGATGCCCTGTGCGCCGAACCGACGGGCACGGGCCGCGTCCTCGGGTGTGTCGGCGTTGGCTCGTACCTCCAACCTCCGTACTTCGTCGGCGAGCTGGAGAGCGCCTGCCACGGACTCCACCACACCGGCGGAGTGCTCGCCGGTCTCCAGGTGGCGCATCACCGCCGAGTCGACCAGCGGGACCGCTCCCGCGTACACAGCACCTGTGGAGCCGTCGATCGAGATCACCATGCCCTGGTCGACAATGGTTCCGTCGCGCGTGGTGAAGCGGCGGGCCTCGGTGTCCACCGAGAGTTCCTCGGCGCCGCAGACGCAGACCTTGCCCATGCCGCGTGCGACGACGGCAGCGTGCGACGTCTTGCCGCCGCGGCTGGTGAGTACGGCCTGGGCGGCGACCATGCCGGGCAGGTCGTCGGGCGTAGTCTCTTCACGGACGAGGATGACCTGCTCGCTGGTCGCGGCCCGCCGGACCGCCTCGGCGGAGTCGAAGACGGCCGTGCCGACCGCGGCACCGGGCGAGGCCGGGATTCCGTGGGCGAGCGGTTCGCCGGTCGCCGAGGTGTCGAAGCGGGGGAACATCAGCCGGGTGAGCCCGGCACCGCTCACCCGGGCCAGCCCCTCCTCACGGGTGATGAGCCCTTCCTCGGCCAGCTGGGCGGCGATCGTGAACGCGGCTTCGGCGGTGCGCTTGCCGACCCGGGTCTGGAGCATCCAGAGGGTGCCGCGTTCGATGGTGAACTCGATGTCGCACAGGTCCCGGTAGTGCTGCTCCAGCGTGCGCATGTGATCGCGCAGTTGGTGGTACGAGCGCGGGTCCAGGCGTTCGAGCTCGGCGAGGGGCACGGCGTTGCGGATGCCGGCGACGACGTCCTCGCCCTGTGCGTTGGGCAGGTAGTCGCCGTACAGGCCGGGGCGTCCGGTGGCCGGGTCGCGGGTGAAGGCGACGCCGCTGCCGGAGTCGGGGCCGAGGTTGCCGTAGACCATGCGCTGCACGGTGACGGCGGTGCCCAGGCCGTCGGGGATGTGCTCGCGGCGGCGGTAGAGGCGGGCGCGTTCGCCGTTCCAGGAGCGGAAGACGGCGAGGATCGCCCGGCGCAGCTGCTCGGCAGGCGACTGGGGGAAGCGGTCCCCTGTCTCCTCATGGATGAGCTGCTTGTAAGCCTCGACGAGTTCGGCGAGGTCGGCGGCGTCCAGGTGCAGGTCGTCCGGGGCGCCCCGCAGCTCCTTCAGCCGGGTCATGATCCGGTCGAACAGGGCCCCGTCGACACTCATGACCGTGCTGCCGAACATCTGGATGAGGCGTCGGTAGGAGTCCCAGGCGAAGCGTTCGTTGCCCGAGACCTTGGCCAGGCCCAGGACGGAGTCGTCGTTGAGACCGATGTCCAGGACCGTCTCCATCATGCCGGGCATGGAGAAGCGGGCCCCGGAGCGCACGGACACCAGCAGCGGGTCGTCCGGCTGTCCGAGGTGCCGTCCGGCGTCGGACTCGACGGCCGACAGGTGCCGGGAGACCTCCCGGGACATGCCCTCCGGCTCGGTGCCGGTCGCCAGGAAGGCCCGGCACGCCTCGGTGGAGACGATGAAACCCGGCGGGACCGGCAGGCCCAGCCGGGTCATCTCGGCGAGGTTCGCGCCCTTGCCGCCGAGCAGGACGGCCAGGTCACGGCCGCCCTCCGTGAAGTCGTACACGTAACCGGCCATGACACCGCGCTCCTCGGCTCCGCAGCTCTCTACGGCAGCTGTGTGGACTTTCGTCCCTTCCAGGGTCGGACGGTCGTCCCGGTGAGGGCAGGTGCCACCCGACCCTCCCGGTGGGGCCGCTCGGCCCAAGCGCGCACAGTGCCCGGTGGAAGACGCTGTCATTGGAGAAGAGGTGAACGAAATGACCAGCACGATCGAGCGGCCCCCCAGCCTGCCAGTGCTGTCCGCCCCGACCGACTGGGCGGAGGCAAGTTTCCCCGTGATGGACACCGTTCCGGAAACGCACGGCATCCATGTGGAAGAGCGCCTGAACGACGCGACGTATGTGCTGCTGGCCGAGCTTCCGGGAGTTGACGCCGAGGACATCGAGATCACCATCATGGGAGGCATCCTGAGCCTGCGCGCCCAGCGCAGCGTGGTGACCACCGAGAAGCAGATCGTCTACGGCCACTACACTCCGCTGCCGACCGGGGCGAAGGGCGACGAGGCTACGGCGGAGTACCGGCATGGTGTCCTGACCATCACGATGCCGGTGCTGGAGACGGGGCCCGGCACCCGAGTCGCCCCGGCGCGGGAGCCTCTGAGCGTGACAGTGCCCTGAGTCGCACATGAATGCTCCCTCGTGTGTCCAGGAGCTGCTGGTGCATCGGAGGGAACGGCATTTGAACAGCTGCGTCCACCGAGCGGCTCATGCCCGGAATGTGGCTTTGCGCCCGCCCGCGACGGCCCGCTGGCCGGTCGTGGGTGGGCCTGACTGCGGGGCCGTCCCTGGCAGCGACCGAACAGCGTTTCGCGACCGGCTGTTGCGGGTGTGACGGTGAGAGTGAACCTGGAAACGGCCCGACAGCGAGGCGGTGGGAACGATGAGGCTGGAACTGCCCCTGGTCGTGGGCGTGGACGGATCGGACGGTTGCCTGGTGGCTCTCGACTGGGCGGTGGATGAAGCCGGCCGGCACAGCCTTCCGCTGCGGCTGGTATACGCCTCCCTCTGGGAGCGTTATGAGGGCATCACCCCGTCGGTCAGTTCGGAACGCCCGTCGGAGCAGGTGATGGCGGACCACATCGTCGCCTCCGCGGCGGAGCGCGCCCGGCGGCGCAACTCCGACCTGAAGGTGTCCACCGACGTCCTCCAGGCCGAAGCGGCGGACGCGCTCCTGCGGGAGAGCAACAACGCCTCCGCCCTGGTCACCGGGTCGCGGGGCCGTGGCGAGCTGAAGGGACTGCTGCTCGGTTCCGTCGGTCTTGCCGTGGCGGCCCGCGCGCACTGTCCGGTGATCGTGGTGCGTGGCGACAAGGCCGGCTTGGCCGGTACCCATGAGCGGATCCTCCTCGGTGCCGGGGACGCGGCTGCCAGCGGGGAGGCGGCGCGGTTCGCCTCCCGTGAGGCCGAGGTGCGTGGGTGCATCCTCGACGTCGTCCGGGCCTGGCGCTGCCCCGCGCATGAGACCGCCGATGTGGCCGCGCTCGCCGAGACTCCCGCCCGGTACCACGAGGAGCGGGCCCGCGCCCAGCTGGACGAGCTGCTCCGCGACGCGGTCGCCGATCACCCAGCCGTGCGGGTGCGCCGTACGACGGTGGAGGGGCCAGCCCGCAAGGTGCTGGTGGACCGTTCGGCTGCGGCCGACCTCGTGATCGTCGGAGCGCGGCGGCGGCAGGGCCACTTCGGGCTCCAGCTCGGCCGGGTGGCCCACACACTCCTGCACCACGCCCAGTGCCCTGTTGCGGTCGTGCCGCAGCACGTATGAGTACTGCGGCGTCGGTAGCCGCGCAGGCGTCGCTCACGGGTCATGGCCCCTCAGCTCTCCCGCTCTGCGCCACGTACTACGGTGACGGGGCAGTACGCGTGGTGTAGCAGTGCCTGGCTGACCGAGCCGAGCAGCAGTCCCGTGAAGCCGCCGCGGCCGCGGGCACCGGCCACGACCAGCTGTGCTTCGCGGCTGGCCTCGATCAGGGCCGGGCGGACCCGGGAGCGGACCAAGCGCCGCTGCACGGTGACACCGGGATGGCGTTCCTGCCATGGAGACAGCGTGTCGTCCAGCAACCGCTGCTCCTCCTCGCGGAGCCGCTCGATGTCCACCACCACGTTCAGAGGATCACCAGGACCCTCGTAGGCCCGCTCACTCCAGGTGTTCCACACGTGCAGGGCCAGCAGGTCCACGCCGCGCAAAGACGCCTCGGCGAAGGCGAACGCGACGGCTTTCTCGCCCGCCGGTGAGCCGTCGACCGCCAGCAGCACGGGACCGCTGGGGTCCGGTCGGCCGCGCACCACCAGCACCGGGCAATGGCCGTGCGCGGCCAGGTGCACGGCGGTGGAGCCCAGCAGAAGGCTCCCGAACGCGCCCAGTCCGCGGCTGCCGACCACGACGAGCCCTGCGGTACGCGACTCGATCTCCAGCACCATCAGTGGCTCGCCGACGGTGACCTCTCGCGTTGTTTCCACGTGTGGCGCTGCTCCGCGGGCCCGCTGCTCGGCCTCGATCATTGTGCCGTCCACCAGCTCACGCACCCCCGCCGCAGCCGGATTCCACGGAGGTCCGCCGGGCGGCACGTGTATCGACGGCCACCCGAAGGCGTGTACGAGCCGCAGGGCCACGCCGCGCAGGTCGGCCTCGCGTGCCGCGACCTCTACCGCGTGCAGACTCGATGGAGAGCCATCCACTCCCACGACGACCGGATTCGCCACGACAAACTCTCCTTCTCACCTGGCGGCCGACCCTGACCGCCGCAGGGGTCGGCCGGCACGGGTGTACCGTCGCCCTCCTTCCAGCCTTCACCAGCCTGCGACACGCCGCATCGTGCGGTGGAAAGAAACGAGCCGCGCGCCACGCGCCCGCGAAGCCGTGGCGTGGCGGCACCGGGCGGCCGGGGTGAGGCTGGAAGAACAGTGAACGGACGGGCGGTGCGGAGACCCCTGGAGGTGCCATGGCTGGTGCGGACGGGCGTCGGCCGATCGTGGTGGGTGTCGACCCGGATCCCTCGAAGCGACTGGCCCTCGCCTGGGCCGCCGACGAGGCGGACCGACGTCACCTGCCGCTGCGGCTCGTCCACGCCCAGGGTGTGCCGACCGGCGGATACCGGTCGGGCGAGGCGCGGCCGTCCTGGGAGGAGTGGAACCGGGCGCTGCACGGGCTGGGTGATCAGGTGCTCAAGGAGGCGGTCGCCTTTGTCGAGTCCCGGCGTCCGGCGGTGGAGGTGTCGACGCTGCTGGCGGAAGGAGAGCCGGCGTGGGTCCTGCGCGAGGAGGCTCGGGGCGCCGCCCTGGTCGTGGTGGGCTCCTGGCACCTGAGCAGGCGGCGCGAGATGTTCTCCTCCGCCTCCGTGGTCCTCCCGCTCACCGCCCACGCTCCCTGCCCGGTCGCGATGGTGCCGGAGCCGGAGCACGTCAGCCAGCAGCCCGCGTACTTCGTGGTCGGAGTGGTCGTGTGGGCCTTCACCCTTGAATCGGGA
>CAMLJW010000286.1 GCA_946480485.1 uncultured Streptomyces sp.
CCGGTCGGCGGCGACCTCGAGTACGCCGACGAGGTCACCCTGGGCCGCGCCTTCGAGGGAAGGCGGCTCTTGGATGTCTGAACGAGTTCTTGACGGGTTCTTGCGGATGTTCTCGAGGTACTCCACTAGGAAGGTCGGCTTCTAGATGTCTGACGCCACGCTGCACGCGACCGCTCAGGACCCCGGTGACTTCGCGGTCCAGATCGCGGACCAGATCGAGAGCTTCCTCGTCGCCGTCACCGAGGTGGCCAGGGGCGACGAGCCGGACTCGGCCGTCCCCTTCCTGCTCCTCGAGGTCTCCCAGCTGATGCTGGCGGGCGGTCGCCTGGGCGCCCACGAGGACATCGTGCCCGACGAGCGTTACGAGCCGGACCTGGGCCCGGAGCCGGACGTGGACGAACTCCGCGAACGCCTGGCCCGCCTCCTGGAGCCGATCGACGTCTACTCCGAGGTCTTCGACCCCTACGAGCCCCGCAAGGCCCGGGTCCCGGCCCGTATCTCCGACGATCTGGCCGACGTCATCACCGACCTCCGCCACGGCATGGCCCACTACCGCGCGGGCCGCACCACCGAGGCCCTCTGGTGGTGGCAGTTCTCGTACTTCTCCAACTGGGGCTCCACCGCCTCGGGCACCCTCCGCGCCCTCCAGTCCCTGGTGGCTCACGTCAGGTTGAACCAGCCCCTGGAGGAACTGAACGGCCTGGACACCGACCAGGACCTCAGCGAGGACGCCCTGGAGGAGGAGGCCGGCAGGGTCATGGCGGAGGAGATCGCGGGCCCGCTGGGGCTGCGACCGGTCAAGTAGGTCGCCCACCGGTCACGCAAGGACCGCGCCGGGCTCGTCGACTCCATGGAGCACTTCCTGGAGAACACGCCGAGGGGCGAGAGGGTGGAGAGCTTCGTCGACGTCCTCGACCAAGACCCGGCCATCGACGCCGGGTGGTACGAGTTCCATGTCACCGATCCGAAGACCGGCAAGAAGAGCACGGTCCAGGCCCGCTCCACGTACGAGTACGAGAAGCGGAACGGCCAGTGGAAGATCGTCAGCCACCACTCCTCTGCGCTGCCGAGCGCAGGCCGATGCGCACGCACAATCCGCCCCCGGGCGCGTCCCGCAGCGCAACGGTCCCGCCGTCATCCGTCACCAGCTGCTTGATGACGGCGAGGCCGAGCCCGGAGCCGGAGCGCCCGGTGAGGCCCTTACCGCGCCAGAAGCGGTCGAAGGCGCGGGACTTCTCGGCCTCGGACATGCCTGGGCCCTGGTCCAGTACCTTCAGCACCACCTCGTCGCCCTTGGACTCCACGCGGACGGTGATCGTCGCCGCGTCCGGTGAGACCTCCAGTGCGTTGGAGAGCACGTTGTCCAGGACCTGGTCCAGATGACCGGGACTGGCCAGCACAAGCAGCCGGCCGTCGACACCCCCCTTGAGAGCGATGGACACTCCGCGCTCGTCGGCGGCCGGCCTCCACACCGACAGACGCTCCTTCACCACGTCACCCAGCGGCAGCGGTTCCGCGGCCGTCACCCTGGCCTCGGCCCGCGCCAGCACCAGCAGGTCGTTGACCAGGCGGCTCATCCGGACCACTTCCGCCGTCGCCTGTTCCACGTCCTCCTTGACGAACTCGTCGTCCACGCCGTCCGCGATGTTGTCCAGCGACAGGCGCAGCGCCGTCAGAGGCGTACGGAGCTGGTGGGACGCGTCCGCCACGAAGATGCGCTGCGCGGCCATCAGGGTGTCGAGGCGTTCGGCGCCCTGGTTGAGCGTGCGCGCCAGGGTCTGCGTCTCCTGGGGGCCCTCCACGGGGGAGCGGGCCGTCAGGTCGCCGTCGCTGAACTTGCTCGCCATGTCGTTGAGCTGGCGCAGCGGGCGGGTCAGGCGGCGGGCCGCCACGGCGCCGATCACTGCGGCCACGGCCAGGACGAGCACCGCGAGGATCGCCCGGAAGCCCCAGATGTTCCACAGGCGGAAGGTGAGGATGCTGGTCGAGTACTCGATCCGTACGGCACCGACGACCGCGCTCTCGGCCCGGTCGCCCCCCGCATCCGCCGAACGCGCGTGCGCGGGGACGGTGACCGCCAGCTTCGGCCCCCAGATGAAGGTGGAGCCCCAGTCGACGGTGGTCTTGTCGTCCGTCAGGGCCTTGGTCAGAGCCGCGTCCTGGTCCGGCCGCGGCAGCTTCGCCGCGCACCGCTTCTCGGAGACCACCTGGACCTCGGTCTGATCGCCGTACGCCGTGGCCATCTCTTCCAGCGCCTGGCAGGAGGCCTCGTCGCCGGTACCCAGCAGCAACGCGATGGTGTTGGCCTCGCGCTTGACGGACAACTCGGTGTCGCCCCGCAATTGTTCGGTGAGGGTGAAGGCCACCGGCACGGTGAACAGGGCGATGGCGACCGCGACGAGCAGGACGTAACTGCGGATGAGCTGTCTGATCATGAGGTGCTGCCGCCGGCCTTGCCGCCGGCGACGGCCCCGCCGTTCCCCGCGCCCTCGCCCGTGCCGCCGTCCTCGTGGACGATGAGCCGGAAGCCGACGCCCCGTACCGCCTCGATGGTTATCGCGCCGGTCAGCTTCCGCCGCAGCGCCGCCACATGGACGTCCAGCGTCTTTGTCGGCCCGAACCAGTTCACGTCCCAGACCGCCTCCATGATCTGCTCGCGCGACATCAGCGCGCCCGGCTCCTGGGTGAGGAACACGAGCAGGTCGTACTCCTTCGGCGCGAGGCCCACCTCCTCGCCGTCCAGCCGTACGCGGGCGGCCTTGCGGTCGATGGTCAGGCGTGGCCCGTACCGGTCGGGGCCTTCGACCGTCGGCGCGTCGGCGGCGCGCGGCTGCATCCGCCGCATCACCGCCCTGATGCGCGCGATGACCTCCCGTACGCCGAAGGGCTTGGACACATAGTCGTCGGCGCCCAGCTCCAGGCCGACCACCCGGTCCGTCTCGTCGCTGCGCGCACTGATCACGATGATCGGTACGTCACCGCGGTCGTCGCTGCGATTCCGCAGGGCCTTGCAGACGTCGAGGCCGTCGGTGTCGGGCAGGCCGAGATCGAGGAGGACGACGTCGTATGCCCCTCGGTAAGCCAGGGCATCGCTGCCCGTGGTGACCCATTCCACTTCGAAGCCGTATCGCAGCAGGCCGCGCCGGAGCGACTGGGCGATCGGCTCGTCGTCTTCCACCAGAAGTACGCGCACAGGCGGAACCTTAATGGTTGAAAGTTTGAGGCTTCTCGGCGTGGTGTGAGGGCGTGTGTGACTCCGCGCACTTTTCCGAATGAGCCGTGGCTCGGAGGGCAGGTGCGGTCCTGGAGCGGCCGGACGACCTGGCTCGACCGGACGGCTGGGCGATCGAGCTGTGGGCGGGACATCTCACGATGTGATATAGCTCGGGTGGAATTCGGCCGCTCGTTAGACTGAGCCGACCGCAGTGTGCGGTACGAGACGGACTGAGCGAGGAGCGCACGTGGGCCTTGTCGTGCAGAAGTACGGAGGCTCCTCCGTAGCCGATGCCGAAGGCATCAAGCGTGTCGCCAAGCGAATCGTCGACGCCAAGAAGAACGGCCACCAGGTGGTCGTCGTGGTGTCGGCGATGGGTGACACGACGGATGAGTTGATCGATCTCGCCGAGCAGGTATCCCCGATCCCTGCCGGGCGTGAGTTCGACATGCTGCTGACCGCCGGAGAGCGGATCTCCATGGCCCTGCTGGCGATGGCGATCAAAAACCTGGGCCACGAGGCCCAGAGCTTCACCGGCAGCCAGGCAGGCGTAATCACCGACTCGGTCCACAACAAAGCGCGGATCATCGATGTCACGCCGGGCCGGATCCGGACGTCGGTCGACGAGGGCAACATCGCCATCGTCGCCGGGTTCCAGGGCGTCAGCCAGGACAAGAAGGACATCACCACGCTGGGGCGTGGTGGTTCCGACACCACGGCCGTCGCGCTGGCGGCGGCCCTCGACGCGGACGTGTGCGAGATCTACACGGACGTCGACGGTGTCTTCACCGCCGACCCGCGGGTGGTGAAGAAGGCCCGGAAGATCGACTCAATCTCCTTCGAGGACATGCTGGAGCTCGCCAGCTCCGGCTCCAAGGTGCTGCTCCACCGCTGTGTGGAGTACGCGCGCCGCTACAACATCCCGATCCATGTGCGCTCGTCCTTCTCGGGGCTGCAGGGCACCTGGGTCAGCAACGAGCCGATTCAGCAAGGGGACCAGAAGGTGGAGCAGGCCATCATCTCCGGTGTCGCTCACGACACCTCCCAGGCCAAGGTCACGGTCGTCGGCGTCCCGGACAAGCCGGGCGAGGCCGCGGTGATCTTCCGCGCCATCGCCGATGCCGAGATCAACATCGACATGGTCGTGCAGAACGTGTCCGCCGCCTCCACCGGCCTGACGGACATCTCGTTCACGCTCCCCAAGACCGAGGGTCGCAAGGCCATCGACGCGCTGGAGAGGGCGAAGACGGCGATCGGCTTCGAGTCGCTGCGCTACGACGACCAGATCGGCAAGATCTCGCTGGTCGGAGCGGGCATGAAGACCAACCCCGGGGTCACTGCGGGCTTCTTCGAGGCACTGTCCGACGCGGGCGTGAACATCGAGCTGATCTCGACCTCCGAGATCCGTATCTCAGTGGTCACTCGCGCCGACGACGTCAACGAGGCCGTCCGCGCCGTTCACACCGCCTTCGGACTCGACTCCGACAGCGACGAAGCCGTCGTTTATGGAGGCACCGGGCGATGACCGCCGCCAGTTCCCGTCGGGAGGCCTCCCGACGAGGGGCCCCGGGGCGAGGGGTCTCCCCTGGAGAGGGCTCCCGCCGAGGGGACGTACGGCGATGACCGGGCGACCGGCGCTCGCGGTCGTGGGAGCGACCGGAGCCGTCGGCTTGGTCATGCTCCAGATCCTGTCCCAGCGCGCGGACATCTGGGGTGAGATCCGCCTGATCGCCTCACCGCGCTCGGCCGGCCGCAAGCTGGCCCTGCGCGGGGAGGAGGTCGAGGTCGTGCCCCTGACCGAGGCCGCCTTCGATGGAGTGGACGTCGCCATGTTCGACGTACCGGACGAGGTGGCCGAGCGATGGGTGCCGATCGCCGCGTCCAAGGGTGTGGTCGTGGTCGACAACTCCGGCGCCCTCCGGATGGACCCGGAGGTGCCGCTGGTCGTGCCGGAGGTCAATCCGCACACCGCCCGCGTCCGGCCGCGCGGCATCGTCGCCAATCCCCACTGCACGACGCTGTCCATGATCGTGGCACTGGGCGCGCTGCACGCCGAGTTCGGGCTGCGCGAGTTGGTGGTGTCCTCGTACCAGGCGGTGAGCGGGGCCGGGCGCCGGGGCGTGGACACGCTACGGCAGCAGCTGTCGCTCGTCGTGGGTACGGAGCTGGGGACCACCCCCGGTGACGTACGCCGGGCCGTGGGGGACAACACCGGGCCGTTCCCGGAGCCGGTGGCCCTCAACGTGGTGCCGTGGGCCGGGACTGTGCGGGAGGACGGCTGGTCCTCGGAGGAGATGAAGGTACGGGACGAGTCCCGCAAGATCCTCGGGCTGCCGGACCTGCGCGTCGCCGTCACCTGCGTACGTGTGCCCGTTGTCACCACGCACTCGCTGACCGTCCACGCCCGCTTCGAGCGTGAGATCACCGTCGACCGGGCCCGCGAGATTCTCGCCACGGCACCCGGGGTCGTGCTCTTCGACAATCCGGCCGCGGGGGAGTTCCCGACGCCTGTGGACGTGGTGGGGACGGATCCCACCTGGGTGGGGCGCGTACGGCGGGCGCTCGACGATCCGACGGCGCTCGAACTCTTCTTGTGCGGGGACAATCTGCGCAAGGGCGCCGCGTTGAACATGGCACAGATCGCAGAGTTGGTGGCGGAGGAGTTCACGTAGGCCGCGTGAGTCGGTCCTGTCTGTCGGTCGCGTGTGTCGGTCCTGTCTGTCGTTCGCATGTGTCGTTCGCGTGTGTGGTCGCGTGTGTCATTGGCGTGCGCGGTCCGGGGCGTGTGGTGGGGCGCACGTAGGCCGTCTGATGCGCTTGGTGCGTCTGGGTTGCCCCATCTCATCGGGGTGTGGGTCACCCTCCGTGGGGGGGGCGATGGGAGCCGCAAGGCTGAGATTCCCGGTCGTGCCGTGAATCATTTGTAGGATCTGTGTGAGTTTCGTGTTCTGGTCCGTGGCCAGGGCCACTTGGATCGGAGCTTTCCGGCGTTCGAGGATTTTGCTCCCCGCCCTCCGCAACCGCGCGGAGGGCGGGGAGCGTCTTTGCGGTCGCCCTTCAGGAGGGTGTTCGTGCGCCACGTTGGCATGGAACATGGGCATAGGGGATGAGCTGGTACGCATGACGGCATTTGACGCGCAGTCAGGCAAGCGTCGCAGAGCGCTGCCTGACGCGGTCGCGCAGCCTGACGCAAAAATGGTGCCTGTCGCGTACAACCTCGACGGGGGTAAGCCTGTCCAACAGGCGTGGCAGAGGTACTCGAATTCTCCCCCAAGCTCTTCGAGCAGGGGGCGCCCCCAGCGGCGACGCGCGGCAGGGCCCTGCGTCCGCCCCGCCGATCCCGCATGTCCAGCGCGTCCGGAGGCATGCCGGTGATCTCGCCCATGCCCGCCGCGCGGCCCGCCCGCATTCCGAATCAGCACGAGGGCACTGACGACGTCATGGCCGTGGGCACCACTGTCGACCATCTCACCGAGACCTACCGCGCGCACTACCGCTCGCTCCTTGGCCTCGCGGCCCTCCTCCTCGACGACACCGCGTCCTGCGAGGACGTCGTACAGGAGGCCTTCATCCGGGTGCACTCGGCGCGCAAGCGCGTGCGCGACCCGGAGAAGACGCTTGCCTATCTGCGCCAGACCGTCGTCAACCTCTCGCGGTCGGCTCTCCGGCGCCGCATCCTCGGCCTGAAGCTCCTCTCCAAGCCGATGCCCGACATGGCGAGCGCGGAGGAGGGCGCGTACGACCAGCTGGAGCG
>CAMLJW010000287.1 GCA_946480485.1 uncultured Streptomyces sp.
GCTCCGGGCCGACGGCGACGGCGGCATGGCCGACATGCTGTCCGGGGTGGACTTCACGCCCGGACAGGGCATCGACTTCGGGGCGGTCGGCGAGGTCCTGCTCTGGGTCCTCCTCGTCTACGTGGCGGCGGGCCTGCTCATGCTGGTCTCCACCCGCATGTCGATCCTGGTGATCAACCGGACGGTCTTCCGAATGCGCGAGGACGTACAGACGAAGCTGTCGCGGCTGCCGCTGTCGTACTTCGACAAGCGGCAGCGCGGTGAGGTGCTCAGCCGCGCTACGAACGACATCGACAACATCGGTCAGACGCTCCAGCAGTCGATGGGGCAGCTCGTCAACTCGCTGCTCAGCATCGTCGGCGTGCTGGCGATGATGTTCTGGGTGTCACCGGGCCTCGCGCTGGTGGCGCTGGTGACGGTGCCGCTGTCGTTTGTCGTCGCCAAGTGGGTGGGCAGGCGGTCGCAGCCGCAGTTCGTGCAGCAGTGGCGGACCACCGGCAAGCTCAACGCACATATCGAGGAGATGTATACCGGGCACACGCTGGTCAAAATCTTCGGGCGGCAGGACGAGTCGGCGGCGCAGTTCGCCGAGCAGAACGACAAGTTGTACGAGGCCGGGTTCAAGGCGCAGTTCAACAGCGGGGTTTTGCAGCCGCTGATGATGTTCGTGTCGAACCTGAACTATGTGCTGGTGGCGGTGGTAGGCGGGCTTCGGGTGGCGTCGGGAGCCCTGTCGATCGGTGACGTGCAGGCCTTCATCCAGTACTCGCGGCAGTTTTCGATGCCGCTCACGCAGATCGCGTCGACGGCGAACCTCGTGCAGTCCGCAGTCGCCTCGGCCGAGCGGATCTTCGAACTGCTCGACGCGGAGGAGCAGGAGGCGGACCCCGTGCCCGGCGAGAAGCCGGCGGAGGTACATGAGGTACATGAGGTAAGGGAGATACCGAAGATACGGGGACGCGTTGCGCTGGAGAACGTGTCCTTCCGCTACGACCCCGAGAAGCCGCTCATCGAGGACCTGTCACTGAAGGCCGAACCCGGTCATACGGTGGCGATCGTCGGGCCGACGGGTGCGGGCAAGACGACGCTAGTCAATCTGCTGATGCGGTTCTACGAGGTCACCGGTGGGCGCATCACCCTCGACGGGGTCGACGTCGCGAAGATGTCGCGCGACGAACTCCGGGCCGGGATCGGCATGGTGCTGCAGGACACCTGGCTGTTCGGGGGCACGATCGCGCAGAACATCGCCTACGGGGCCTCTCGCGAGGTGACGCGCGGGGAGATCGAGGAGGCAGCGCGGGCCGCGCACGCAGACCGGTTCATTCGTACGTTGCCGGACGGGTACGACACCGTCATCGACGACGAGGGGTCGGGGGTCAGTGCGGGCGAGAAGCAGCTCATCACCGTCGCGCGGGCGTTCCTGTCCGATCCAGTGATCCTGGTGCTCGACGAGGCCACGAGTTCGGTCGACACCCGGACCGAGGTTCTGATCCAGAAGGCGATGGCGAAGCTGGCGCATGGGCGGACGTCGTTCGTGATCGCTCACCGGCTGTCGACGATTCGGGACGCCGACACGATTCTGGTGATGGAGAACGGGTCGATCGTGGAACAGGGCACGCACGAGGAGCTGTTGGGGGCGGGCGGGACGTATGCGCGCCTGTACCAGGCCCAGTTCGCGCAGGCGGTGGCTGAGGTGGGCTGAAGGCTCCGCCCCGGGAGTGCCCGCAGGTTTTCGCCCCCGCCGCCCCTGCCCTCCCCCCTGCTCGGGCGAAGCCTGGAGCTTGGGGAGGGGTAGAGGCGGCGGGGGTGAGCAATCCCTCAGTCCAAATAGCCCCGCAGCTGGTCCGCGAACGCGTGGTCCCGGAGCTTGCTCAGGGTCTTCGACTCGATCTGGCGGACGCGCTCACGCGAGACGCCGAAGATGTGGCCGATCTCCTCCAGGGTTCGGGGACGTCCGTCCGCGAGCCCGTAGCGGAGTTGCACGACCTTGCGTTCACGCTCGCCGAGGGTGGAGAGGACGGCTTCCAGGTGCTCCCTGAGCAGGAGGAAGGCAGCCGACTCGACGGGGGACGTCGCGTCGCCGTCCTCGATCAGGTCACCCAGGGCCGCGTCGTCCTCCTCGCCCACCGGCGCGTGGAGGGAGACGGGTTCCTGGGCCAGCCGCAGGACCGCACTGACCCGCTCGCTCGGCACGTCGAGCTGGACAGCGACCTCTTCGGGGGTCGGCTCGCACCCGTGCTCCTGGAGCAAGCGGCGCTGCACACGGACGACACGGTTGATCAGCTCGACGACGTGGACGGGGACGCGTATGGTCCGGGCCTGGTCGGCGAGGGCGCGGGACATGGCCTGCCGGATCCACCAGGTCGCGTAGGTGGAGAATTTGTATCCGCGGGCGTAGTCGAATTTCTCCACAGCCCGGATAAGACCGAGATTTCCTTCCTGTACCAGGTCGAGCATGGTCAGGCCCCGGCCCACATACCGCTTGGCGACGGAGACGACGAGACGCAGGTTGGCCTCGATGAGGCGGCGCTTGGCCATCCGCCCCATGACCACCAACTTGTCGAGTTCGAGGGTGAGTTGACTGTCCAGGTCGGGGGTGCCCGCCAGCTTCTCCTCGGCGAAGAGTCCGGCCTCGACGCGACACGCGAGCTCCACCTCCTCGGCCGCGGTGAGCAGCGGGATCCGTCCGATCTCGTGCAGATACTGGCGGAACAGGTCGCAGGACGGGCCGCCGGTGTCGGTGGCGCGGGCGCGACCCAGCGGCTCGGCGGGCTCGGGAGCCCCGGCCTCGACGACGACGCCGACGCCGACAGGGCCGTCGAGGCCGGGCGGGCTCTCCGGTCCGGTCTCGGGGTGGTGCGCGACACGGCTCTGTGGCGGCACCGTGTCCTTGATGGTCTCGGTAGGGGTGAGGGTCCGGGTCTGCACGGGGGCGACCTCCAGGGTGATCGCTGCTGAGGCGTACGGCAGCGGTACTTCACGAACGGACTCGACGGCCGCGCCGCCGTCCGTCCCGTACACATTGAGCGGAACAGCGGGGATGGAGGACCCGTCGCGTGCGGGTCGGCCGCGCTCCGAGGACTCAGGCACCGGAACCCAGTGTGGCGTAAGACACATCCTCGCCACGAGGGGCGTGCGGTGACTTTTTGCGTCCGGTCCGTGACCGTGCGGTCACCCTGACGGACAAGGTGCCCGGCCAGGGGCACGAAAGCACTGTCAGAGCGCTTCCGCGCCCCGCTCGCGCAGTGCCTGCCCGTACTGCTGGAGCACCCACAACTCGTTCTGCACGGCGGCAAGATGGCCCGGGTCTGCGTGCGTGCCGAGGCGGGCGAGAGTGCCCTGGACCTCGTGGACGCGGCGGTCGACTGCGCGGCGGCGGACCATGACGAGCTGATCGTCGGCGTACACCTCGTCGACGGTCCGGCGCATGATGGCCTCGACCGCGAGCTCCGTGACCATGGCACGGACCGCGTCGTCCGGAGCGGCTTCGCGGACCCGGACCAGATACTCCTGGGAGTCCTGGACGCCGAACTCCGCGCCGCCCGCGTCCATGATTGCCTGCCGTACGGCGGCGTACGGAGGGGCGGTGAACTCGTCGGCCCCGTATGCGTCGAAAGCCGGGGAGACCAACTCCGGGCGCTGCAGGGCCAGTTTGAGCAGCTCACGCTCGGTGGCGTACACGGGATTACGGAGGGTCAGGGCCGGGCCCGACAGGGTTCTCACCGCGGCGTACTGCTGTGGGGGGCGCTGTTGCTCGGCCGGCGCGGGGCCCTTGCCGCCCCGGTCCCGCGCCCAACGGGCCAGCTGGGCCACCCGCTTGACCACGAACTGCGTGTCCAGGATGCCGAGCATGCCGGCGAGCTGTACGGCCACCTCGTGCTGGGCGCCGCTGTTCTTGATGCGGGCCACGACGGGCGCCGCCTCGTCGAGCGCGCCGGCGCGGCCCGCGGGCGTTTCCAGGTCATAGCGGGCGACGATCCGGCGCAGCGCGAACTCGAAGAGCGGCATTCGGGGTTCGGCCAGGTCGGCGACCGCCTCGTCGCCCTTGGCGAGGCGCAGCTCGCAGGGGTCCATGCCGTCCGGCGCGATGGCGATATAGGTCTCGGCGGCGAACTTCTGGTCGTCCTCGAAGGCCCGCAGCGCCGCCTTCTGGCCGGCCGCGTCGCCGTCGAAGGTGAAGATGACGCGGGCCGAGCCGTTGTCCATCAGCAGTCGGCGCAGGATCTTGATGTGGTCGCCGCCGAAGGCCGTGCCACAGGTCGCGATGGCGGTGGTGACGCCCGCGAGGTGGCAGGCCATCACATCGGTGTAGCCCTCGACCACGACCGCGCGGCTGGTCTTGGCGATCTCCTTCTTGGCGAGGTCGATGCCGTACAGGACCTGGGACTTCCTGTAGATCGCCGTATCGGGGGTGTTCAGGTACTTGGGCCCGCTGTCCGATTCGTACAGCTTTCTGGCTCCGAAGCCGACGACCTCGCCGCCGATGTCGCGGATCGGCCACATCAGGCGCCCGCGGAAGCGGTCGATGGGGCCGCGGCGGCCGTCCTGGGAGAGGCCGGAGAGGAGGAGCTCCTTGTCGGTGAAGCCTTTGCCGCGCAGATAGCGGGTGAGGTGGTCCCAGCCCTGGGGGCTGTAGCCGACGCCGAAGTGGGCGGCGGCGGCTTGGTCGAAGCCTCGCTCCGCCAGGAACTTACGGCCCGTGTCGGCCTCGGGGCCGGTGTCGAGCTGCTCGATGTAGAACCGGGCGGCGATCTTGTGGGCCTCCACCAGCCGGATGCGCTCGCCGCGCTGGTGGGCGGGATTGTAGCCGCCCTCCTCGTACCGCAGCGTGATGCCGGCCTGCCCGGCCAGGCGCTCGACCGCCTCCGAGAAGGAGAGGTGGTCGACCTTCATCACGAAGGTGATGGTGTCGCCGCCCTCCTGGCAGCCGAAGCAGTGGAAGAGCCCCTTGCCGGGGCTGACCTGGAAGGAGGGCGACTTCTCGTCGTGGAACGGACACAGGCCCTTGAGGTTGCCCCCGCCCGCGTTACGCAGCTGGAGGTACTCGGACACCACGGCGTCGATCGGAACCGCGTCCCGAACCGCCTTCACATCCTCGTCGTTGATCCTTCCGGCCACGCGTGAATTCTACGGGCGTGGTGTGACGTCCGAGCCCGGCCGTCGGTCAGGGGACCAGGCTGTCCAGCGGAACATGCGGGTCCGCCAGTGCCTCCGTGTTCACCTGTGCCCTCGAACGGATCAGCCGCTGGACCGGCTCCGTGACGTCCCACACGTTCACATTCATCCCGGCCAGCACCCGCTGCTCCTTCAGCCAGAAGGCGATGAACCGCCGCTTGCCCACGTCTCCCCGGATCACCACTTGGTCGTACGCGCCCGGGGGCGCCCAGCCCGAGTACTCGAGCCCGACGTCGTACTGGTCGGAGAAGAAATAGGGAACCCTGTCGTAGGTCAGCTCGTGGCCCAGCATCGAGCGGGCCGCCGCCGGGCCGCCGTTGAGGGCGTTGGCCCAGTGCTCCACGCGCAGCCGGACGCCGAAGAGGGCGTGGTGGAAGGAGGCCACGTCGCCGGCCGCGTAGATGTCGGGGTCCGAGGTGCGCAGCCGCTCGTCGACCGCGATGCCGCCGCCCTGTGGGCGGTCGACCAGGGTGAGGCCCGCGGCCTCGGCGAGGCTCGTGCGCGGGGCCGCGCCGATCGCGGCGAGCACGTCGTGAGCGGGGTGTTCCTCGCCGTCCTCCGTGCGGGCGGCCAGGACCATGCCGTCCTGGCCGATGATCTCGGTGAGCCGGGTACCGAAGCGGAAGCGGACGCCCCGTTCGGCGTGCAGATCGGTGAACATCTGCCCGATCTCCGGGCCGAAGACCCCGTACAGCGGAGTGGGCCGGGGCGCGATGACGGTGACCTCCGCGCCGTACTCGCGGGCCGCGGCCGCGACCTCCAGGCCGATCCAGCCGGCGCCCGCGATGACGATGTGGCCGTTGTCGCGGCCGAGGGCGGCGAGGACCCCCTTGAGGCGCTCGGCGTGGGCGAGGCGGCGCAAGTGGTGCACGCCGGCCAGGCCGGTCCCCGGGATGTCGAGGCGGCGGGGCTCGGCGCCGGTCGCGAGCAGCAGCTTGTCGTAGTGGGCGAGCGTGCCGTCGTCACCGAAACGTACGGTCTTCGCGGCCCGGTCGATGGCGTCGACGGTCCGGCCGAGGTGGAGCTCGATGTCGTTGCGCGCGTACCAGGCGGGTTCGTGCACGAAGACGCTGTCGCGCTCGTCCTTGCCGAGCAGGTAGCCCTTGGACAGCGGCGGGCGCTCGTACGGGTGGTCGCGCTCGTCGCAGATCAGTATCACGCGGCCGTTGAAGCCCTCCGCCCGGAGCGTCTCGGCCGCCTTCGCGCCGGCCAGACCTCCTCCGACGATGACGAATGTCTGATCCGCGTCGACCACTTGATGCCTCCTCGTGACGGTGTCGCCTCAGTGAGCGTCCCGCACGGAGCGTGATGCGGGAAGAGGGCGTGGCCCGTTCAGGCCACGGAGTGTCACGCCCGTACCCCATTTGCCCGGGCTTGGTCTGGCTTGGACCGGTTGGAGGGTGGGCGGGCCGCGACCGTGGCCGAGCGGCGGGCTCGAGGAAGAAAGACCCGCCGCTCGGCGCCCCGGCCGGCCCTCAGCCGGCCCTCAGCCGCGCGTGCAACGACCGCGCCGACGCGTCCGTCAGCGCAGCGATCTGGTCGACGATCACGCGCTTGCGAGCCCTGTCGCCCGGCGCCTCGTCGAACAGCGCGCGGAACTGCGGGTCCAGACCGACGGGCGTGAGAGTGGTGAGCGCCTCGGCCAGCTCGGCGACCACGACTCGCTGGTCGGCACGCAGCCGCTCCTGTTCGGCACGCTGCATCACGTAACGGTCGGCGACCGCCTTGAGGACCGCGCACTCCAGGCGGGCGCTTCTCGGTACGACCAGTTCGGCGGCGTACCG
>CAMLJW010000288.1 GCA_946480485.1 uncultured Streptomyces sp.
GTATGCCTGACTCGATCTACTTTGACAGAGAGGGGTCGGAGCTCAGGGGCGGAGTAACGCGCGGTGTATTCCGGCCGCCCGGCCGCGCTCGAGTAGGACAGGTTGTCAGTGTCGATGAGCCATACACGGTCACGAGCGGCTGACTCGGAGACGAAGACGTTGTTCGGCGACGGGTCTTGGTAGACGAGACCGCGGGCATGGAGCGACGCCAGGGTTCCGGCGAAGCGTGCCAGCACGTGCAGTCGGCGGCGCAGCCCACCGGTGTCCCGATAGTGCTCGACGGGACTGACACCGTTGGGGACAGAGGCAAGCCGGCCGAGCGGCACCATGCCCTCGATCAGATCCATGACGTACCCCGTGTGGGGCTGCACCAGGGTGTCGATCGGTCGGGCCAGCGGCAGGCCGTCCAACGGTAACCTGCGTACCACTCGCAACCTGTGTGCCCAGGCGTCTGACTGCTCCGGACTCGACTGGTTGAGCAACTTCACGGCGTGCCGACTCCCGGCAACCTCGTATACGGCCCCCTGCCCGCCGCGGCCGAGTTCACGGACGAGTTGCAAGGTCGCGCCGCTCTCCGTCCGGACTTTGAGTGGTAGATCTATGAGCACTCGGCTTCATCCTTACTCGGACCAGTGCAGGGCCAGGGTCTTGTCGTCGAAGTGGCCGGGGGTGGGCCAAGCGCGTAGTTCGGAGCACAGCCGTCTGTGCTGCTCGATCGGTGGCAGCGGCTCGATCGCCCGTCTCAGGTAGGTGATGAGCCCGCCGAGGCGTTCAGGCTGGAGGTCGTCGGAGACGCCGTCTGTTGCCAGCAGGATCCGGAAACCTGGTGGAGGAAGGGAGAATTGCCTGCTGAACCACACTGGCTGGCGGCCGTCGATGCCCAGCGCGTCTGTCTCGTTGGAGAATCCGGTTCGGTCCACCACGAGCGGCTCGATCTCCTGGTGCGTCGCGAGTGCGATCAGTCCGTCACCGACCTGACCCATCAGCACGGCACCGGATGGATGGACGAGTGAGAGCAGCATAGTGGTACTGCACTCGACCGGCTCCCGGGGTGCGATCTCTCGCTGCCAGTGCGCCTGGATGCGTACGAACAGCTTTGCGGGATCCGGCATGTCAGGCACCGCGAGTTCCCTGACAGCGCGATGCGCGGCGCGGCAGACCGCCAGCGCGCCGAGGCGGCTGTGTGGGCGGGACCCCATGCCATCGGCAACGACCACCAGTGAGCCGAACCGGCCCGCGGCACCGTGCCACATATCCTGTTTGGGTATGTTCCCGCGTCGATGTGCCGGACCACGGACAGAGGCGCCGAGCCACGTGCGCGCCGACGAATGGACGGGCACGTCAGTCGATGACAATGTCGGCCGTGCGGTCAGCGAGAGGCGGTGGCGGGAAGTCGGTCTGGTCCCCTGTGGCCCGCTGACTGACGCTCATGGTCAGCCAGTTGAAGAACTCAACGATGCGATGTGCGTTCTCGGCACGGGACACGCCCTCTGTGCCATCGCTGGCGAACCGCTCGAGTACGCCCATCGCTTCCGCATCGAGGTCGTTGCCAATAGCAACCGAGAACCTCGTTGCTTTGCTGGCCCGGGGCGCCGCCAGGAGCTGCCGCAACGGATCTTCCCAGTCGTCGTTCGGTAGCCCGTCCGACAGCAGAACGATGACCGGTTTGGCCGAGCGGCTCGGTATTTGCGCCCGGTCCTCGAGCAGTTCGTGCGCGATGGTGAACGCTCGTCCGAGCGGCGTCCTGCCAGCAGCGGGCATGTCGCGCCATGAGAAGTCGCGAGCGGGGGTGAGCGGGTGATGTATTCGAGCGGTGTCGCCGCCGAACGTCACCACGCCGACAGCGATCTCGTAGCTGGGCTCGTCAAGTTCGGTAAAGGACCGGACCATCTCACTGACACTGCGGTTGAGTGTTTCGATCTTCGACTCGTGGGCCATGCTGCCGCTGACATCGGCGAGTAAGAGAATGGGAAGTTGTCGTGGTGTTGCGGCGACGAAGTCTTTGAGAGGCATCAAAATCCTTCGGTCTCCCGGCATGCCCGGTACCCGCGCGTCCTGGCGGTAGGGCGCCCTCAAGCGGCAGCGATGTCGAAAATCTGTGACGGTGGTGCGAGAAACCTACCGGTCCTTACTCGTGCCGCAAGGCTGTTCCGACTTTTTTGTCGTGTTGTTCGGCCGCCTCGTGATGGGCGCCGGTTCCGCGCCCCGCGATGCTAGAATGACCTTTCTAGCCGCCTTGTCTTAATTGTCGCCCGATGCTCAGCAGTCCCGTCGTATGGCGGAAGCCACGACAATTGGCGTTGGCCGGAAGGGCATGACCTCACGAACCGCGACGGCGAACGTGCGAGTCGGACGCTGGGCTGGTTCGTCGACGGCCGCAGCCCGACGGGCGAAGGCCGTCTCAGGCCGGCCAGCGCATACCACGGTCCGGATCGCGCCGATCCCACTCGTCCGGATGTGCTCGGCGTGGGGCTGCGATCCTCTTGCGTCAAAGCCCTGGACATGCAGACCGCACCACAGGTGAGTTGACGGGGTCCTGGACGTTTGTTGGGAGGGGGAGGGGCTAATCAACACACCCGCGCCGTCCTGAACCGTCAGTTGGCTCGTCGGCCTCGCCGATGCGAGCCCTGCCGTGATGCGGCCGGGGGCCGGCACGTGGCGACAGGGAGACTGACCTGCCAACGCGCCTTGTGCAGCTGGGGATGTTCCGGTACGTCCGACCGATCAGCCTGCGCGCCGCTGGCCACCCTTCAATCGCTGGGCCATATCGGTGAACATCCCGCATCCCGAGAGAAGTGCCGTGACCCGTACCAGCAGGTGCCGATCCACGAAGGGGTTGAGGGAGAAGCGCAGTTCGGGCACCCGACTGCGGGTACTGACGGTCATGCCGCCCACGGCGAGGAACGCGTCGCCGAGTTCCCAGAGGGCATCGAACACCTCTGGCCAGCACCGGAGATCCGGCAGGTCGTTACCGCTCAGGTCGACGATCAGCACGGTCGGCATCAGCTTCGCCTGGCGCTGCTTCCGCTTCTCTCGGAGCACGCTGGCAGCCACGTCCTGCGCCATCGCGATCACGTGAGGGCTGTTGAACGGAGCCGACATGCTCGTGTAGCCACGGTCGCGGCTGACTTGAATCGACAGCCAGGAAGCCGGAATGCCGTCTTCGGGCCGTGCCGGGGAAGCTTCGACTCGCAGGTAGGAGACTCCAGGTCTGCCGCCGGCCGGGAGAAACGCCTCGATGATCGCATCCCGGACGCTTGCCCTGATGGACACGGGAGGAACCGGTTTTGTCCGGATACTCACGGCCGCGGGCAGGCCACGGGCCCGAAGCCCTCGGCTCAGGGTGTGACTGAGGGCGGTCACACTCTTCGGGTGTCGGGAGCCGATCTCGATGCCGAAGGTCTCCTGCCCGCACTGCAGCAGCAGATCGGGCCCCTGGTCGGTGTTGAACCGGAACGGAACGCCGGCCTGGGCCAGATGCGAGGCAACCGTCAGTTCGGCGAGGTGGGTTCGGAAGAACTGCATGCCCGCCTCGCTCATGTCCGTGAACGCGCGAAAGTCCCGGCGCTTGCCGTCCAGCCCCACGAGCGCCGCTGTCTCCAGAATGGTCAGTGTCTGCTCCACGGCCACCAGGATGGGGTTGTTCCACCAAGCGACGGCGACGCTGGGGTGCAAGCCTGGTCGGCGGTACTCGAAGTACCAGCGCAGCGGGTGGGACTTCGCAGCGTCCAGCCACCTTCGAAGGACTGGTAGATCACCGTTGCTGTTCTGCGGGTTCACGCTCCGATGCTAGGAAAGACAGAGCCCCTGCGGCGACAGGGTTACTGAAGAGACTCCTGATGTGCGCTGCAGCAGAAACGGTGACGACCCACGAAACCGTGAGCGTTCGTCACACTGACGGCCTGTTCGGGCAGGCCATGCGCGGGCGAGAGCATGGGGCGCCGAGCACATCGGGCCGAAGGGTGGCCGCAATCACAAGCGTTGCCGGCGCTGTGCCCCAACTCCTCAGGGGTGATGAACAGATCAGATCTTGATCACCGTTACGCGTCTGCCGCACAGCATGGTGAGGTCCTCGGGGTCGGAGGTGAGGATCGTGATGGGGCCGGGGGCGGCGAGGGCGGTGGCGCTGAGCATGGCGTCGATGGCGTACTTGTGGCCGTGCAGCCCGGCGTCGGCGAGGAGGGCGGCGGCGTGGCGGGCGAGGGGCTCGGTGACCGGTTCGACGATGAGGCGGGAGAGGGTCCATTCCAGGGCGGGGCGGTTGATCCGAGGGTGGACCACTTCCACGAGGGTGGCTGCCGAGGTGATCACGCGCAGGTCGTCGGCGCGGGCGAGGGCGAGCCAGCCGGTGACTGTGCGGTCGCGCAGGACGGCCTTGGCCAGTCCCTCGCTGTCGAGGACCAGGGTGCCGCCGGGGATGGCGGGGGAGCGGGTCACGCGGCGTTCGCCCCGCCTTGTGTCTGCTGCTGGCGGGCTTGGTGGAGCTGGTCGCGCAGGGCCTGGATCTCCTCGTCT
This sequence comes from uncultured Streptomyces sp., assembly GCA_946480485.1. The sequence goes on from CAMLJW010000288.1 coordinate 4,516, forward strand.
GTGACGGGCCCGTGCTTGGCCTCGGCGACCTGGATGAGTTCGCTGAGGTTGTCGCGTTCGATCTGGCGGGCGACGGCGGCGGCGACGTAGGCGGACAGGCCGGAGGGGCCACTGCGGGCCTTGGCGGCTTCCGCGATGTCGCGCGGCATGGTGATCGAGTACTTGCCGGTAGGCTCACTCATGACACTTATCCTACCTCTGATCCTCCTCTCAAACTCCGTGAAGGGCGCGAACCGCAGCTCGCTTCCATGTGCACTCCGACATTGCCTGAGGGGGAATGACGGAGCTTCTGGGGTGCCATTGCCGCCTGAGGGTGGCGCGTTCACCTGATCAGAGAGGTGGTGGGCGCCATGAGGTATTCGGCATATCAGGTGCACGGCGTCCCTGAGAGGCGACGTGGTGCCAGGATCGTCAGCGCAGGGCGGCCGGGCAGGGCCCGTCGTGCGTCAGGGACGGCGGACGTCCGAGCGCTGGCCGATGAACTGGGATCCGCGCTTGTCCAGGCCGTCCGGCGAGGCGTCGCGAATGAGCCGGTCTCTGTGGGGACGGGCGATGGCGCGCCCCTGGGGCGCGCGGCCCCGATCAGTTGGTACGCCTTCGCGCTCGAGTATCTGGGGATGCGCTGGCCGCAGATCGCGGCGAAGACCCGGAATGAGACCAACGACGCACTGTGCGCGATCACCGAGGCGATGCTCCGGGACATGCGGGGCCGCCCGAGCGACGACCTGCTGCGGCGTGCGCTGCGGGACTGGGCGTTCGTGGTGCCCCGGCCCGAGTCACGCGGTATGCCGACCGACGTGCGGCTGGCCCTGCGCTGGGTGGCGGGAGCGTCTCGTCCACTGACCGATCTGCTGTATCCGGCCGTGATGCGGGCCGTACTGGAGGCCCTGCGCCTCAAGCAGGACGGCACGGTCGCAGCCGCCGAGACTCAGCGGCACAAGCGCATGACCCTCGTGAACGCGGTGCGGTACGCGATCGAGCAGGGCGGACTTCGCACCGACCCGATGGCCACCGTCAACTGGCGGATCGCCAAGACCGTCAAGCAGGTCGATCCGCGTGTGGTCGCCAACCCCACCCAGGCCCGCTGCTTGCTCTGCGCGGTCTCCTACGTCGGCAGCTACCGGCGGGCCCGCGGACGGCGGCTGGTGGGGCTGTTCGCCGGCATGTACTACGCCGGGCTGCGGCCCGAGGAGGTGGTCGCGGTGACCCTGCCGGACTGCGTCTTGCCCGCGGAGGGCTGGGGCAAGGTGAATCTGCACATCGCGGACCTCTGCCCGGCCGTCCAGGGCGCTGGTCTTCCCGGCGGCGACGTCGTCGGGGTGCAGGACGGGGCCGAACTCGGAGGGCACGGGCGGATGGTGGAGGAACTCGGCGACGAGTTCCACCTTGTTCTGGGTGCCGCTGGCGGGGTGAGTGACGTTCAGCCGGGTGTAGGTGTGCTCGGGGTTCTGGTGGGCCAGTTCCACGGTGAAGCCTGCGGCTTCATAGGCGGCGATGACGCGTTCGGTGGCCGCAGGCATCTCGGCGGTGGCCCGGTTGATCGGGGCGAAGAGGTCGACGTCGTCGCTGACCCGGTTGACGATCTGATGGGCTTGGACGGCGTAGCCGCCTGCCAGGGCGTAACCGAAGTCGTCGGCGAGCGCGTCGAGCCCGATGCGGATCAGTCGGCGGTGCAGCTCGTCCACTACGCCGCGGCCGCCCTCGGTGCGAGTTCGGGGAAGCGGTCCTGCCAGGCTGTACGGGTTGGGGAGGGCAGGAACAGATCCATCCAGTGCCGGCGCAGGAGGCCGACGTTCAGGTGAGATCGCAGGTCGGCCGGGGTCTGGGCTTCCCGGATGACCCGCTCGTACATGAGGAGCAGGTCGGCTGCGTCGGCGAGGTCGTACTCGTAGTGCGGGCCCCAGTCGATGTGCCGGGGCAGCGTCACGCTGCCCGAGGTCGGCCCGACCAACTCGTCGAGCGACTCCGGAAGCGCGTAGATCCTCGCGGCGGCGTACCTGCTCATACGCCCAGCATGCCGTAACCCGCCGCGTCCTGGTACCGACACTCACCAGGCGGGCGTGAACCGTTCAGACAGCAGTATCGAACCCTGGTCCGGGAAAGTGAAACGGCCTGTTCCTCCGTGTGCTTTCGAGCTGCCCTGATAGGCAAACATACAGGTCACGGCGAGGTTCCCTCGGTGAGGGAACCGCCTTGCGGTTCTTCCGTCCCACGTATGTCCCACGCAAAGCAATTCCGTGGGATCGGGCAATTGGGATTTGGTCTGCCTGACGCCCTAAAGTCCCAGTTCAGAGCGATGCGAGACCAAGCGGTCATGGCCACCTTGGCCGTTGCGGTTTTGGCATGCACAAGAAAGGCCCTGACCGGCGTTTCCGCTGGTCAGGGCCTAATTTTCCGGTGCCCCCGGCAGGATTCGAACCTGCGCACACGGCTCCGGAGGCCGT
>CAMLJW010000289.1 GCA_946480485.1 uncultured Streptomyces sp.
TCGGCGAGCCGGTCGGCGTCGGCCTTCTGCCTGAGGTCGGCCACCACGGCGAGCAGGTTGGGCTGGGCCGGCCAGGGGAGCGTGATGCCTGCCTGGTGCCGGCCCGCCGCCACAACCGGCAGGGGCGTGGCCGCCGCGGTAGGGGCGGGCCGGCCTGGCTGGGCGGAGTCCGATGTACACCCGGCGGTCAGACCGACGGCCACCATGGCGCCGGTGACATCAAGGAACCTGCGGCGCGACGGGTGATGATCGGCTCGGTGCATGGTGTGCAGAGTGCCACAGCCGAATCGCGTGTACCGGTCAACCTCCTGTTTCTGGCGGGGAATTGGGCGTCATGCCAGACTGTGATCATGCCTCGAACAGCTCTTCGCGCGTTAGCGGCGGTCTTGGGCACGCTGACACTTGTGGTCGGCTGCAGCGGCGGCGATGGCGGATCGGGCAACGGCCAGCGGCCGAGCGGTGCGCATGTGACGATCCATGTGCCTGGCGATGCCCCGACGATCTCGGATGCGGTCTCGTTGGCTCGGTCCGGTGACCTGGTGTTGGTCGCTCCGGGTGTCTACCACGAGTCGGTCAAGGTCTCCACGCCTCGGGTCACTCTGCGTGGTGAGTCCCGGGACAAGGTCGTCATCGACGGGCGGTTGCGGCAGCCGAACGGGGTCGTCGTCACGGCGCCCGGGGTGGCCGTGCAGAACCTGACCGTGCGGAACAACACGCAGAACGGGGTGCTGGTCACCGGTTCGGCGAAGGCGGCCGCCGGGCTGCCGGGGCAGAGCGGCGGCTACGACACCGGCGATGAGCCCGTCACCTTCCTGAAGTCGTTCCTGGTCTCGTACGTGACCGCGACCCGCAACGGCCTGTACGGCATCTACGCGTTCTCCGCGCAGAACGGTGTCATCGAGCACTCGTACACGTCAGGCGGGGCCGACTCGGGGATCTACGTCGGGCAGTGCAAGCCGTGCCGCATCGTGGTGCGGGACAACATCGCCGAACTCAACGCCGTCGGTTACGAAGGCACCAACGCCAGCGGAGACATGTACGTGGTCGGCAACCGCCTGGTGGGCAACCGGGTCGGACTCACCGCCAACTCCGACCACCAGGAGAAGCTGGTCCCGCAGCGGGGCGCCTTCATCGCGGGCAATCTGATCGCCGCCAACCAGCAGAGGGCCACCCCGGAGCAGGCCGACGGAGGGTGGGGCACCGGCGTCGGCATCGACGGCGGCAGCGGCAACCAGTTCATCCGCAACCGCATCGCCGACAACAGCAACGCCGGGCTGGTGATCACCGCGACCTCCGACATGCCGGCGGTCGGCAACCAGATCGTGGGCAACACGTTCACCGGCAACGGCGTCGACGTCGGCTGGATGTTCCCCACCGCCACGCGGGGGCGCGGCAACTGCCTACGCGGCAACGATCTGAGAACCACCGTGCCCGCCCGGCTCGCGACCACCGCGACCTGCCCGCTTCCGGCCAGGTCGCCCTCGCCGGCCGGCCAGTGGACGACGCCGACGGCACCCGGTGGCATCGCGTTCACCGAGGTCGCGGCGCCTGGCCCGCAGCCGCAGTTCCCCCATGCCCGCACGGCGGGCGCCACCGCTGTCCCGGCCGTTCCGGTCCTGCCGGACACGGCACGCATCCCGCTGCCGTCGGCATCCCTGCTCGCCGCGGATGCGCGAGTGCGGACGTCCTGAACAGCGGCTATCGCGTCGTGGTCACTCCGGGTACCGGAGTGACCGGAACGTACTTCTGGGTGTCGAAATCGATGACCACCGGCTGCGACTCGGAACTCACGCTGACCCGGACCCGGTACATGGTGCCGTCCGAGCCGACCCAGTAGCGCACGTTGCCCGCCGTGCCGGGGCGGTCACGGGAGGTCGGCCCGGTCATGACGTCCACCTGATGCCCGTCCACCTCGTCCCGGCCCCACCAGGCGGCGCCGTTCTGCGGTAGCAGTTCGGCGTTGTCCGGCCGGTCGCTGCCGAGACTCAGCGCGATGGCCAGCGTGGTGTCCAGCGCGCTGCCGGACGACTGCAGCGGGCGGCTGTACCAGCCCGAACGGGGCGGCGACGCGGGTGCGTGCGCCGGGGCGTTCGCCATCGGGTGGACGAACACCGAGGTGGCGCTCCACTCGATCAGCCCGTCGCTGGATGTGTCGCGCCCGGTGCCGTGCACCACGCCGTACCCGAGCTTGCCCTTGTAGTCGACGGACCCGGTGACGATCAGCCCACCGGAGGTGCCCGGCACAGTGATCGTCACCGCGCGGCCGTGCGCCTCGTAGTTACGGAACCGCATGATCGCCAGCCGGTTCGCCTCATCCGAAGTCACTGTGCGCGGACCGCTAAGGCCAGAGCCATGGCCGGCGACCAGGAACGCGACCACTACAACGGCCACCAGGCCGATGACGGCTGCGGCCCAGCGTGGCCGCAGCCATCGGCGCCGGTCAGCCGCACGGCCCGGTGGGGCTTGCTGGATTCGCACGCTCCGCACGCGCCTCGACGCTGTCACTCTTCTGGTTCACCCTCTCGATCACCCCACTGCCCGGCCGCCGTGCGGTCGCGGCGACACACAGCGGTCCGGTGACAGACGACGCCAGGGCCGGCCCGAGTGTGGGCCGGCCGAGACGTGATCTCCAGTCGTTCAGTTGGTTCAGTTGGTTCAGTGTTTCTGAGCGCGACGCTTCCGGCTCATGAACGCCACGACCAGGCCCGCACCCACCAGCAGACCGGCGAGGGCGATCATCTCCGGCAGCCCGGAGGTGCCGGTGTTCGCCATCGACCCGCCCCCACCGGCCGGGGCCGGGTTGGCGGGCGGCGCGGACGACGGTGGCGTAGAAGCGGGCGGCGAGCTCGGAGACGGGGTCGCCGTCGGTGTCGGGGTCGGTGACGGCGTCTCCTTCGGGATGTACACCCCGGCGTCGATCGTGTGATCGACCTCGCCCGGCTGGTCCGGGGCCGTGACAGCGGCGGAGCCGTCGCACAGCTGCCCGGTGGTCGGCGGGGTCACCTGGGAGTCATGCGCACGGTCGGCACCGGCTCGCGGGAGCGTGAACCGCAGCTCGCTCGCCGCAGGACGGCTGGGCACCTGGCCGGTGTCCGCGGTACACACGTCGAACTGAACCGTGTATTTCGCACCCGGCGTGAGCTGGTACTTGGCGCCGACACCACCGAAGTAGTACTCACCGGCGGCATCGGTCCTGGTAGTGGCGACCTGCTTGCCGTCCGCGTCCAAGAGGTTGATCGTCGCCCCCGGTAGCGGCACTTCCGCCGCGTCCTGGAGCCCGTTGTGGTCGCCGTCGAACCACACGCGGTTACCGATCTGGATCGGCGCGTTCGCCGCCGTGAACGCGATGTCCCCGAGCCCGCCGGCCTTGCCGAACCCGCTTTGTTCCCGGCTGACGAACTGGAACCCGTTGGCGGTCGGGTCGTTGCCCGGACCCTGACCGGTCGTGATGTCGTGGTATCCGGTCCCTGAGGTCGCGACATCGACGACCGGGTCGAACTCCGTGCTGACGACCCACTGCTGCTGCGGGATATAGGCCACCGACCCCAGCGCGGTCTCCTGGTGCGCGTTGGCGTAGGAGTCGCCCGGGAAGTATTCGACGACGTCGGCGTCCTGGCCGCCGTTGTTGGCGGGGGTGGCGTGGTTGGGGCAGCTCCCGGTGCCTTCCCACTGGAATTCACCGGTGGGAGTGGCGCAGACCATGGTGATGTCACCACCGGACATGCCGTTTTCCACCGTGTCGTTGCCCGGGCGAGGGTCCAGCCCTCCCCAACTGAGCACGTCCATGAACCGGTCGCGGAAACCAAGGATCATCGAACCGTCGCGGCCGAAGGTGAGGGAGGCCAGCTCGGGCTGCGGATCGATGAAGACGTTGCCCGCCTTCCGGTCGTCCCACGTGTCCAGGCTGGTGTTCCACGGGTTCCAGTGGGTGGCCTTGTCGCCGGAACCGAAGACGCTGCCGCGCTTGTAGGTGAGTGGGTGGTCCAGCACCGTGGTGAACCGCTCGCCGTCGTAGGTGTAGACGACGGCCTTCAGGTCCGCGCGCTGCTGCGTGCTCTCCGCGTTGCACACGCCGCCGACGTACAGCGTGTTGTTGTGGACCTCAAGACCGAACGGCCGCCAGTCGTTGGAGCTCGCGCACCCCGGGTCCGGGATCCGCACCACCGCCTCGGGCACCGAGGCGGTGGACCCTGTCGTGTCGAAGCTCACCAGGCTGCGGGTCAGCAGATTCACCGCGTACAGGGTGGAGCCGTCCGCCGACAGGGCCAGGCCACCGATGCTCTCCTTGCCCGGGGAGTCGGTGAACCCGGGATCCTTCATCATGTTGGCGGTGTCATGCGGCGTCACCCCAGCGCCCGGCACGCGCGCGAACAGCTGCGGCGCACCCGAGCCGTTGGCCGGCACCGTATAGATCGCGCCAGCGCCCTGCGGCCCGTAGGCGGCGTACCGGCGGGCGAACGCGCTCTGGAACACCCGGCTTTGGTTCTTGTCGTACGCCAACCCGAACGTCGTACCCACCTGGGCCTGCGTGGCCAGTGTGGCCGGGCACGACGCGTCGGTAGGACACGTGCCCCGGGTTTTCGTCCCGAACGCCACCAATGCCCGGGTGTCGGTTCCGTCGGCACCGTTGTGGACCGGCACGAAATACCGCGAGTCAGGCAGCGCGTAGTCGGCCGGATCCCACACCCCCGTCACCACCGAGGCGTTCCTTCCGCCCGACACATCCACGAACGACGTGAAGCTGTCGAAGTGGTTGTTCGCCGTCGACGCAGGCGCCGCCTGCAGATAGTCGCTGTACGGCGCCGGGACACTGACGTCGACCCGGTACTGGCCGCCGCTCAGCACCGTCGACGGTGACACCACGACCCTTCCAGTGGCATCCGTGACGCCGGCGACATGGTGCCCGGCGGGGTCGGAGATCTCCACCTTCATGCCCCGCTGCGGCACGTCCATCGTCGTGTTGATCACGCCGGTGCCGAAGAAGTCGCGCAGCACCTGGACCGTCAGCGTGCCGTCGGCGGTCGAAGCGGTGGCCGGTCCAGCCGTCGCTCCGACGGCGCCGCCTGCCAGGAGGAGAACAGATAACCCCATGCGCGTCAGCGGCCCGCAGGCCGACTGGCGCGAGTCTCTGCCGACTCGGTTCACAGCATCACACTCCACACTTCTCTTGTCATGACTTCTCTTGTCATGGAAACGAAGTCTCCGCTTTTCGCTGCATGCCCACCGCATGGCCCCGGGCACGTACGCCAGGTTGCGAACGCGATGGAAAAGAAAAAGGCCCACTGCCGTTGCGTGGACCGCATGGTGATGATTGCTTGAGGATAATGTGGGAGAGCTGTAAGCGTCGCTGACCAGGAAAAGGGAACGCGCGTTCATGGCCTTGGGCAGAACCGCCCCGGGTTGTCTGTTTTCGCAGTTCAATCACGGTGTGCTCGCCCCCCACCGACCTCACCGACCCGCAGTCGCGAGCAGCGCGCAGTACTTTATCCGCTGGATTCTCGCCGGCGCCAGCAGAACCCCTGGCATCCATTGGGATCGGCAGTAGTTGCCGAGTGCGCAGAGAATGGTGACAGGAAGAATGTAGGGGTCGAGGCGGGAGGCGGCCTCGAAGTCCAGTTCGATGCGGTAGCCGAAGGACCTTGACCTGCCGGTCTGTGCGGCCCAGGAATTCCAGTACCCCATCGGGCCGCCACCGGGCCATGTCACCGGTCCCATACAGCCGCCCCGAGGGATGCGAGGGGTTGGCGCGGGCGAGCGGCCGCCGGGCGAGTCGCCTGCCAAGCACCCGTACGCCCCGTCATGCCTCCGAGGCCGGCTCCACATTCTGCAGCAGCTGTCCGAACGCCGCCTCGTCGACCACCGGTGTCCCGAACTGGCGGGCCTTGACCGCCTTGGACGTACCGGAGTCCGGGGCGTTCGTGACGAGGAGGCTGGTGAGCCGGGACAGGCTTGTCGCGACATGCAGGCCCGCCTCGACGGCGCGGTCCTCCAGGAGCTCCCGTTCGATCGACGTGTCCCCGGAGAACGCGACCCGCATGCCCTGCTTGAGTGGGTTGCCCGTTTCATACCGGCCTGGGTTGGGATAAGGGCATGCGGGTCGCCTGCGCGAGGGGCGCCAACTCCCGGGCCGGTCACCGCCGTAGCCACCGCCGCCGTAGCTCCCGCCGTCGGCCTGCCGGCCAATCCGCCAAGTGGACCGGTCCGTCCACTCCGTGAGCGGTCGGCACTCCAGCAGCGGCAGCCGTACACCGTCGCGCGCGGCGGCGTGCAGGCTCGGCCGGAACGCCTCGGCGAGCACGCGCGCGTCGTCCAGCGCGTGGTGCGCGCGCTGCTGTACGACACCGAAGTGCGCGGCGAGCGACTCCAGCTTGTGGTTGGCCAGCGGCAGGCCCAGCTCCTTGGAGAGGGCGATGGTGCACAGCCGTTGACGGACCGGCGCCTCACGGTCCGCGCGCGCGTACTCCCGCGCGATCATCGACCAGTCGAAGACCGCGTTGTGCGCGACGAGTACGCGGCCGTCGAGCCGGGTCGCGAACTCCTCGGCGATGTCCTGGAAAAGAGGCGCCCCTTCGAGCACCTCGCTCGTCAGACCGTGGATCCACACCGGGCCCGGATCCCGCTGCGCCACCTCCCGACCCTCGGCTCGCTCTTCGGGCTCGACGCCCCGTCGCTGCACCGCCTCCTGCACACCGCCCCGCGACCCGACCAGTCCCCGAAGGTCCGGCCGCGAGGCCTGCGCGGCCTCCGCCACCTTGCGAGCCTTGAGGAGCTCCGCCTCGTACTTTGCCCGTTCACGGACCCGGATGATGAAGCAGTCGAAGGCGGCGACACCGTTCCGCTCCCGTCGCGCCGCGTTCACCAGCACGCCGACGGCCTCTCCGGACGCATCCCGCAGCTGGAGGAAGATCTCCTCCCCTACCCCGTGGAGACGCAGAAGC
>CAMLJW010000290.1 GCA_946480485.1 uncultured Streptomyces sp.
TCAGGGTGCCGCCGCCTCCGCCGCCGCCTCCGGCGGAGCCGCTGCCGTCTTCGCAGTAGTCCTTGGCGGGGCCGCGGACGAGGTCGCAGGGGTCGTTGCTGGGTGTGGGACTGGGTGTGGGCGCGGCGATGGCCCGGGTGGCCAGCAGGACTGCTGTGGCCTGTACGGCCGCGACAGCGCCGGCGACCGTAAGTACGCGGCGACTAGCGGGCATACGTAAAGCCTCCGTACTCCTCGACGGCCTTCGTCATGTCGTCGGTGGTGGACGCCCTTTGGTCGCGCCCGACAGGGACCGGCCCGTCCTTCTGCTGGAAGTCGGTGACCTTCCAGTTGCCGCCGACCCACTTCAGTACGTACGTCGTCGTGTACCAGCTCTCGGAGACGGGGTTCGTGGAGCCCTCCCCGGACAGGCCGAAGAGCGACGTGAACCAGACCTCGACGGACGCATTCTCGGTGTCGGCGGACTTCGTCTTGGTACCGACTGGAATGACACGTGAGACGAAGGTCTGGCCACTCGGCGCGGTGCCGTTCTTGTTCAGGCCGATGTTGGTCAGGAACTTCTCGCTGGAGTAGGCCTGGTCGAGGCTCGCCTGCCGCTCGGCGGCGATGTCAGGTGCGTACACCGCTTCGACGATCTCGTGTCGTCGGTCGGTGTTGAACATGCCAGCCGAACCGAGCGCCACCGCATAGTTGGCGGCAGCCGACTCCGCCCCCTGCTCGTCATGCGCGAAGCCGGAGGGAATCCCCCCGGTCTTCGACTCCACCGGCCGCTGGCCCGACGCGGCCGTCGGGGCAGCATCCGTTCTCTCGCCACCCCCGTCCCCCGACCCGGAATCATCGCCATCACGGTTCGCGAAGGCGATGGCCGCGATCAGGAGCACCACCACACCCACCACCGTGACGAGGCTTCGGGACGACGACCGGCCGGTGCGCCGTGCGCCGCCGTAGACGTCGCCGCCACCGTCGGGGAGCCGCGTACGGGTCTGGCCCGTGCCGCCGTACCCGCCGTCGTCGCGCGAACCGTGCTCGTCACCGAGACTCATGCCGCGTATGCCCCCTCAACCTGTTGCTGACCGCGTAGTACGACGGTAGCCGCGCTGGTACTCGTGCGGGCGCGGTGTGGTGACTCGACATCAGGGAAACGCAACCTCAGCCGGTGGGCACGTCGGATGGGTGGGGTAGAGGGGAACCGGGCGCGCCCGGCCGGGGTCTGAGGGGCGCCGAGTCGGCGACGGCCTACACGGACATGCCGTACACGATGGTGAAGAGCGTGCTGAGTGAGCCGATGATGAAGACTCCGGTGAGGCCCGCGATGATGAGTCCCTTGCCCTGCTCGGCACTGAAGGTGTCGCGAAGGGCGGTGGCGCCGATGCGCTGTTTCGCCGCGCCCCAGATCGCGATGCCGAGGCAGAGCAGGATGGCCACGGCCATCACGACCTCGATCATGATCCGCGCCTCGTTGCCCAGGTTGCCGAAGGGACCCCAGTCCGGGGCGATCCCGCCGATGATCGTGTTGATATCGCCTTTGTCGGCTGCAACAAACATGTAAGTCACCGCCCCTAGTGGGTAGTTCCGCACCCCCTGCCACTGTGCAGAGGTCAGGCATCATTCTCGCCGACAATGTCGCTGTCCGATGTCGACTTGGCGCCATTGATTGGCGGGTTTCGTGCGAATCCGTTGCCGCCGGCCCGCGCGAAGCTCTCTGCGGGGAGTGGGCGGGACTCAGGGAGACGCATGGTCACTCTGTGTATCACGGCAGGTCACGCCGGGCAATGAAGTCGAACCGGAACCTGTCGTGTGGTTCCGTCGTTAACCCCTTCTCACGTGGCTGACGCCACTCCGCCCGCTCATCGAGCCCGCCCCGTCCCGTGTGCGCTGGTCCGTCGTGCCGATGTGCTCCGGTTGCCCGTCTCCTGTAAGTAGACGCCACCCGTTCCGCCCGTTCAGTCTTCGCGAAGGCTATCTCGGAGAACCGTGGGGGGAGGTGTCGGGGTGTCAGGAACTTTGGGGGGAGGGGCAGAGAGGAGTGGGTGTCGACCCAATAAGGCGGCGCTCACCCTGGACGCGACGGCGCGGTGGATGGCCGCGCTCGCGGCCGACTGGGACCGGCGGCTGGCGAACATCAACCGCGTCGCGGAGGCGGCCGCAGCTGGCGAGTGTGCCGTACGCCGTCTAGATCAGGGTTGTGGGTGACAGGCTCGCTTCATGGCAGATGATGTCGTAGGAAGTCAGGTAGCCGACCTTCAGGCTGAGTGCGCTGAACAATCACGGAAGAGCCGTTCCCGTCGGCAGTTCTGGCGATTCGTCCATGCCGCGCTCGGGCTACCAGCTGCTGTGCTGGCTGGGATCTCGGGGGCAGCAGGACTGTCTTCAGCAGATGCCCGCATCCCAGCAGCTGTGCTGGCGCTTGTCAGTGCAGGACTTGGCGCTGCGATCGCATTTCTGAAACCGGAGGTGCACCAGCAAGCGGCACACGCACGCCGAAGGGCCTACCTTGCGTTGGAAGTCGAAGCTCGCTTCGCGCTGACGGAGGCAGCGTCTAGTGGTGAACCCGTCCCGTTGCCCGTCTACAGGGAGCTGTTGGAACGCCGAAGGATGATCATCGCAGGCCAGCTCGACGATCTCGTGCAGCGGGTCGCCGTAGGGGGTTAAACTCCCGAGACCTGCTCACCGGCCTGCCTTCTGGTGGTCGAGAGTACGGGGTGGGACCGTCGGCTGTCCGTGGTGGCTGACGGGAAGAGGCTGGTCGGGCATGCTGCGCCGGTGCGCGGACCGCACAGGGCTCACGCAGGCGCTCCGGGCGCGCCCACGCGGCGGAGCCGCTCGATGTCACAGCCCCGCGGCCCTGCCGGGGCGCGGTACAGCACCGCCCCGCCCGGGCCACGGCGTTGGCTCGGGCCGCTTGGCGGTGCGCCCGTCTGCGTGTACGGGTACTGGTCATGCGCCGAGCCTCGTACCAGGACCCAAAGGCGTCAACGGCGAAGGTAAGGCTCCACCGGTGCGCCCCGTTGAGCCTATGATCAGCGGACGTTCAGGGAGGCGATGCAGGAGGAGCAGTAGTGCTCGGTCGTCTCGTCCGGTGCCGAGGTCGGCTGCGTCGGGTCCAGTCGTTGCCCGCACAGCGTGAGAGGGTTTTCCTTCGCGGTCATCACGTGCCAGACCAGGGCGTTGTCGGCGCCCACTTCCGGTCGCATCTCGTGCATCGCCCCTCCTTGCCGGCCCTGACTCTTCGCGGTCACGGGCCCGGTGCTGCGCCGGCAACGGGCCCATGCCTCCATCCGACCGCGCGAGCCGGTGTGCGGCGATACGGGGCGGTCCACTCGGGTGACGCGGTGTCCGAGGCCGGCCTACGGCGCCGCGCCCTCCGCGCCCTCCGCGTCCTCCACGAAGTGGTCGAACTCGCCTGCCTGTACGCCGAGGACGAAGGCGTCCCACTTGCGGCGGTTCGTCGTGACGACGTTGTCCGGGTCGTTCGTCTCCCGGATGTAGACGGGGGCTTCCCCGTCGTCACCCTCGCCGAAGGCGATCTCGATCCAGGGGCCGGGGCCCGTCGCGTCTTCGGGGGCGGCTCGGACCCAGTCGAGGTCCGCGGGGATTTCAGCCACGGTGGGTTTCCTTGTGCTGGAGGGTGCGCAGGAGGGCTTCGAGGGCGGTCGGGGTGGTCCCGAGTATCGCTCCGGTGGGGTCGCTGCTTTCGGTGAGATGGATCGTGCCGGCGGGGGCGGAGGCGACGTTCACGCAGGCCTCGCCCTCGCCGCAGTACGAGGACTTCTGCCAGGTGTGGGGGGGCATCTCGGTTCCTTTCACAGGTCCTGGGCAATGGTGTGGATGATGTCCCGCGATTCCTTTGTGCTGAGAGCAGTGGCTTCCATGCGCTCCAGGAGTACGCGGTACTTGTCGAGCTGTGCTTCGGCGTCGATGAGCGCGGAGCCGTGAGACTGGTCGAGGTGCACCGTGTCCAACTGCGGTACGGAGCCGTGGGCGTACAGGATCGACTGACCCGACCCGGGGTAGGCCCCCGCGGCGAACGGGATGACCTGGATTGCGATGTGCGCGCGCTCACTCATGCCGAGGATGTGTCGCAATTGCTTCCTGGTGACCGAAGCTCCGCCGAACTGCATGCGTAGTGCGGCCTCGTGGATGATCGCCTGGTAAGGGATCGCGGAATCCTGGAAGAGGATGGCCTGGCGCTTGATCCGGAACGAGAGCCGGTGCTCGATGTCCGGGGGTGAGAGTTCGGGCACGACCTGGCGGAAGACCTCGCGAGCGTGATCGTGGATCTGGAGCAGGCCGGGAATGTGGGCCGTGATCCCTGCGCGCAGAAGCGTCGCGTGGTGCTCCATCTCGGCCAGGTCGAGCAGTGGGCTCGGCAGGAGGTCGCGGTACTCCTCCCACCAACCGCGTCTGCGGCCCGGGGCCATGCCCGCGAGTGCTTCGACAAGGGCCTTGTCCGAGCAGTCGTAATGGCAGGCGATGGTACGCAGCCGGGTGGGGCTCACGCCGTGGCGGCCGGCTTCGATGTTACTGACCTGGTTCTGCTTGATGCCGAGGAGCTGTGCGGCCTGCGTCGAGGTCAGGCCCGCCCTCTCACGCAATTTGCGGAGTTCGGTCCCCAACCGGAGTTGACGCCCGGTGGGGGTGCCTCTCATGGCCAACTTCGCTCTCCTTCGGCACTGTCGTGTCACCCACACGCGTGAACATCGAAGCACTTCATGCTTCTTGGTCTAACAACTTACAACTGCGCGCTACCTTCTTTTTAGGCGCCCTCGCCCAGAAGCACCCCGCTCGACGGAGCGGCCGCGGTCACTGGGCAACGTGATCACCCAAACCGAACCGACCGGCCAAAACCGCCCAACTCGCCTCCGAACCGGGAGACTTTCCATGGCAACCGTATCGCCGCCCTGGTCCTACACCCTCCAACTCCCGCACGATCCCCGCGCCCCGGGCATCGCCCGCGCGACCCTCCGTACGGTCCTCGCCGCGCACGGCCTGGGGGAACTCACCGCCACCGCCGAGCTGTTGGCCTCTGAGCTGCTCACCAACGCGCACCTGCACACCAAGGGCCCGTACGCCCTGCGTATCCGCTCCACCGAACCCGACCGGCTCTGTGTCGCCGTATGGGACTCCGACCCGAAGCTCCCGCCGGGCTTCGGCGACGTGCCCGACGTGCCCGACGTACCCGACGTATCGCCGGGGCCGGAAGCCGCGGCAGAAGCCGAACACGGCCGTGGCCTGCACCTGGTACGTGCCTGCGCCGACGCGTGGGGCGCCTCCGTGCTCCGCGAACTGGGAGCCTCCAAGGGGGGCAAGCTGCTGTGGGCCGAGTGCCGGAGCGGTGCCCTGCGGTGAGGCGCGTGGGGAAGGGGAGGTTCGGGGAATCCGTGCCGCTGCCCGAACCGCCGGGCATCGAGATCGCGACGGACGGCGTCCCGGCGTACGGCTTGCCGACGTACGGTGCTTCGCCTCGCGCCGGGCGGACACCCGCTCCGTAGCGGCGAGGCGGGCGGTCACAGCCGATTCTCAGATCGGCTTCAGGGTTCTTCTCACCTCGGCGGGCGAGACTTCCCTCGATGAACCGCCCCACTCGTCCCCCTGGTGTCCGGCGGCACGCGCTCATCGTGGCGGTTGCCCTGCTGGCCGCCGGCTGCGGCTCCACGGCGACCGCCCACTCCCGTACCCGTACGCCCGCCGAGCCGCTCGGAGTCACCAGAACGGCCGCCGCGAGTGCCGCCGACGCCCGCGTCGGGGTGCTCAGCAGGGACGGGGCGCACTACTGCACCGCATCCGTCGTGCACAGCGCGGGACGGGATCTGATCGCCACGGCCGCGCACTGCCTGGGCGGGAGTGGGGAGATCGTCTTCGTGCCCGGCTATCGGGACGGGAAGGCGCCGTACGGGAAGTGGACCGTGATGAAGACGTACGTCGCCGACGGGTGGAAGGGGAGGCAGGACGAGGACAGTGACATGGCGTTCGCCGTCGTGGCCGACCGTGGAGGGAAGAGCGTCGAGGATGTGGTGGGCGCCGATCGCTTCGTGACCGGACAGCCGACCGGGGCCACCGCCGTGACCGTCACCGGGTATCCCGGCTCCCGTGAGACGCCCATCAGCTGCACGAGCAGGCCCGTCGCGCGCAGTCGTACGCAACAGCGCATCGCATGCCCCGGCTTCACGAGCGGCACGAGCGGCAGCCCCTGGGTCGACGGGGACGGGGAGGTCGTGGGGGTGCTGGGCGGCTACGAGGAAGGCGGGGCGACCGCGGACGTCTCCTACAGCGTCGTCTTCGGCGCAAAGGCCGCGGCGCTGTACCGGCGGGCGGCCTCGGTGGCGAAGTGATCCTTGTGGCAAGGTTGTTCGGTGGACGCACTGAAGGATCGGGATCCCGCGCGCATGGGCGCGTACACCCTCCTCGCCCGGCTCGGCGCGGGCGGCATGGGGCAGGTGTACCTCGGCCGGTCGCCGGGTGGGCGGCTCGTGGCGCTCAAGGTGATCCGGGACGAGATCACCGACCACCCGGAGGCGCTGGCCCGGTTCCGGCGGGAGGTGGAGACCGCGCGGGCGGTGCGGAGCGCGTACACGGCGAATCTCATCGACGCGTCGCTGGGCGCGCCGCCCTACTGGCTCGCGACCGAGTACGTGTCGGGGCCGACGCTGAGCAAGGCCGTCGGCGAGCGGGGACCGTTGCCGGCCGAGACGTGCCGGGGGCTGTTCGCCGCGCTCGCGGAAGGGCTCGCGGCGGTGCACACGCACGGGGTCACGCACCGGGACCTCAAGCCGCAGAACGTCATCCTGGCGGCCCAGGGACCGCAGCTCATCGACTTCGGGATCGCGCGGGGCGCCGGTCAGACGGCGCTCACGGAGGCGGGGTTCGCGCCGGGTACGCCC
>CAMLJW010000291.1 GCA_946480485.1 uncultured Streptomyces sp.
CGCGGCAAGCCGGCCGGGACCATCGCCGCGATGGTGCCGCGCGACGACACCGACGATCCGGCCGCCGCTGAGGACGGCCGCACCCGACATGCCCTCCCAGGGAGAAGCGTCCGCGCCCGCATCGGCAGCAGGAGGCGTCACCTCCAGGTCGAGGGTGCCCTCCCGCCGGTTGGACAGCACCGCGCACGCCGCGCGGACATGCTCTACATCGCGGTACCACGCCCCGTCGGCATCCGTGCGCAGCTTGAACCGCGGAAAGCCCACGGCGGTACAGCTCAGCACGGCATCGCTCTCCGCGACCCGGCCGAAGCGCGCGGCCGCCACCGGCTCCACCCCGTCCGCGCCCGGCACGGTGAGGACCGCTGTGTCCGTCCCCGTGTGCCGCCACTCCACGGCAGCCTCCACGGTCCGCTCACCCGGTCGGTCGGCATCGAACCGCACCCGTACAGCCCTCGCGTCCACGACGACATGCGCCGCGGTCAACACCCTGCCCGCCGCCACCAGGTAGCCCGAGCCACGGCGGCCGCCACCACCCGGCAGCACGGCCATGATCTCGACGACACGATCAGCCCGCAGCCCGGCCTCCCTCGTCATACCGCGGTCAGCGCTCCCCATCGACCTCACCGCCCGCGATCAAAGCGGTCCGCAAGGTTCCGTTCGGCGCCACCGCCTTGGGCTGCAGGGTGAGCGTGATCCGCTGGGTCCGCGACTGCGCGCTTCTCCCGCTGCCGCCCGCCTCGATCACCCAGAAGCGGACCTTCCCGTTTATCCCCGCTTCGCGGTCCACCGCCACGGTCGTCTCGATCTCCACCGGTCCGAGCTCGAACCGCACCTTCTCACCGGCGCCATCCGCCATCGCGGCGTTCAACTCCTGCCGCAGCTGCCGGATCATGTCGGACAGTTCGATCACGTGTCATCCCCTCGCCACCGTGCTGGCGAAATGCTACAAGCCCCCTCGGCGGCGTCCACTTGCTTGGCAAAATCCGCAGCTGGGCGTGCGTCCTTCGCGCCTCGCGGCGCGGGACTTCTTCGAGTGGACCTGCCAACGCGACGCCGACTTCTGCCACTTGGGCCTGGAAGACCTCGCGGAGTTCTTCGTCTGGCTGCAGTGATCGCGCCCCGCGTGTCAGCCCGGCGTGTACCAGCTGCCGGGCACGCCGCCCGCGGTCGGGAACACCACGCTCGTACGCAAGCGGGCCCACTCGCCGGGCTCTATCGGTTCCACGCCCGCCGGGCCGAGAACGTGCCCGCACTGCTGGGGGAGCTGATCGGACCGCGTCCGATGGGCCGGTACGTGCCGATGCTGGCGCACACCCGGCGCCACGGACCAGGCCCGGATGCCTACAGCCCTTGCTGGAGCTGCAAAAACTCCTGCCTCGCGGCGCCACCAGCGGCCCTTGTGCCAGTGGAACTCCAATCCGCTCTCGCCGTAAGGGAGATCGCGTGGCCGGATCACCGCCGAGCCCTTCACCCGGGTGGCGAACACCCCGCAGGCCGGGCAGGCCCTGGCTGTCTCGTCGGCCGTGACCAGGTGAACTCGGCGCCTTCCGTCGGCCAGCCGCTCAACCGTGCGACGGACACCCCGTCGAGGTCGAGCAGCAACGTCGTATCGTTGCCCAAGCCCGTGGCTCCTGCATGATCGTTCTGCGTCGAGAACAGAGATGATCACTCAGGTCCACGGGCATCCTGCATCCGGGGCCGTGCCCGACCTGCGTGGCGCAGCACGGCATGCCGCCTACGCCGCCGGCCAGTCCGGGGTCGTCGCACACGTCGCCGCGCACGAGCTCGGCGCGGCTGCCTATGCGATCAAGGCCGCACGCGCTGACACCGACCACCTCGCTCACGGACGCGGGCGGCGGCCTCGTCGACGAGGTTCTTGCCGGTGGCGAACACGGCGACGAGGGCCTGCAGGGAAACGTTGTTGTTGACCGCCCGCGGGTAGCCGCGCGAGGTCCTGTGGACCAGCGTGAGGGCGTCCTCGGTGAACGGCGATCTTCAGGTGGTGGGCGAACGTAGCTGGTCGTCTCAGTGGAGGTCATGCCCGGCATGTCGGCGTAGCGCAGGGCGGTCCGCAGCGTTGTCACGTTGTTGGATGCGGGGGTGTTTGAGGGGGTTCCGGGGCGTGGTGGGGCCGGGTTGCTGCGGTGTGCTCAGGCCGTGGTGGGCAGGCCGGTGACACCGGTGATCTGGTCTCAGATGGCGAAGCGGGTGCTCACAGCCACACACAGGTTGGCCGCGGACTGGACAGGGGGTCAAGGGGGTGATGCGGCGCAGTCCTCCAGTCGGGCGGCGAGTTCGAACGAGGCGCGGGGGATGGTGCCGTAGTCGGCGTCGGATCGGGTTTCCAGCCGCTGTACCGCGACGGCGAGGGGGTGGCACAGTGGCTCTGCAGGGACGGCGGGGTTGTTTACGACGCGAGTTTGGGCCGTGATGCCGGAGTGCAGGCTGGCCATGGTGCGAGCGATCATGGCCTGAGGGGCGTACCAGCGTGTCTGTCCTCCCGCGGGGGCGCGGCACATGATGCTGATCCAGTCGTCGCTGCTGGTTTCCAGGCGTTCCAGGCAGGCTGCCTGCGCTGCCCAGTGTTCGGCGTCGCGGAGTTCGCCGCGCTGCGTGTGCATCAGATAGAGGCACAGTGCGGCGGTGGTGCTGCCGGCGCCGGCGGAGAACTGCCACCAGAACTGGGCGCCTTCCCGGTCGGCCAGGTGCAGCAGGCAGGCGAAGATCAGGGCGCTGGCGGGCTCGATGCGGCAGGACCGGGCGAGCAGGGCGATGTGGTCCGCGGCCCGGGAGTCGCGGATGACCAGGTTCGACAAGTCCCGCAGCTCATGGGCGGCCTGCTCGTGCTGGGCGGCGCCCAGCGGCATGCGCGCCGGCGCCGCGCCTTCCCCGAGCCAGGGTTTGACCTGCTGTGCGGAGGACTCCAGCAGCAGCGCGCTGCGCCACCAGGTGTCGGCGACACCACGTTCGATACGCCGGCGGGAGGCCGCAATGTCTTCGTCGTCGTACTCGTCCGCGAGGATCTCGGCCTCGGCCAGCAGTTCATCGAGGCTGCGTGGTGTCATCGTGTCACTCCTCATCGTCGCAGTCCGCACCGAGGGGGATGCCCAGTTCTCTGGCGAGTTTGCGCCGGGCGAGGTGGCGGTGGGAGCGCACCGTGGCGTCGGTGACTCCCATGATGCGGGCGGTGGTTGCGGTGGAGTAGCCCAGGACATGGCGGAGCACCATCACGTCGAACTGCCGCTCGGGCAGCCGCGCGATCGCCGGGTACAGGCCCAGCGCGCTCTCGATGACTGCGAATTCCTCACGGCTGGACTCCAGTACCGAGCGCATCACCCGCTGCAGCACGGCCGTCTCGGTCATCGCCGGCCGGCGGCCCTGACGCCGGAGTTCCCCGGCGACGCTCTCCTTCAGCAGCGCCCACGCGGACGCGGCGGGGTTCGCCTCCTCCATCAGGCGCGCCCAGTTCAACGCCAAGTGCATGAACACCTGGTGGACCAGATGCCCGGCCGCCTGCCGTTCTTCTTCACCGAGATGCAGATGGGCGTAGCTTCGGTAGCCCTGGTAGTACTGACGGTGGAAGGCCCAGAACGCCTCCGGCAGCTGCGGCACCGGCACGGTCAGCCCCGGCCCGACCCGACCGGATACCCCCTGCACACTGTCGTGGTCGCTCACTTGCGGCCCCCCTGCTCGGGAAGCACGGGCGCGGCCGATTCGCCCCGGACGGCCGGCAAGCCGCTGCTCTCCATCAGAGCTGCGGCTCCCACGCGCACCCCGGCACCGAGTATCCGGCGCACCAGCGCCACGGCATCGGGAGTGAACACGCGCAGCGCGATGACCGAGGCCAGCACACTGTTTGCGACATCGTGAGTCACGTGTGAGGGTCCTTCACGTTTCTGCAGGGCAGCGCCCGACCCACCCCAACCAGGGCGCTGGAGAGCATCGTTGCTCTCATTAATCAGCTAATCGGCTCACAGGCTCGAACGTTTAATCCCCACCCCAAGTTTTCGTATACGGAAAGCAACCGGCCAGTTACTCACGTTCGAATCGACGCCGCCGACCAGCCGCCGCGACACCCCCTCACCCGTGTGCGACACCGCCTCGACCAGCACCATCACTCACACAGCGCAACGCATTGCATCTATACGCAACGGCCGTGAATCGCACACCAGTAGGCACCCACACCTCAACACGTGTCCCAGATCACACCGCCTGACGTCACACTTCGAAGCCAGACCCGGGCTGCGGGCCCACGGCTCCAGCCGCTCCCGTCGGTCGACAGCGACTGGCGAGGCGCAAAGGTCGGTCAAGAGGTCGTGCAGCGCATCCACTCCGAAGGTTCCTCTGGGGCATCCACCCCCGTACGGGAGGAGTCGCACCCGCCACCGCGGCGGGCTTGCGCGGCGGCAGGGGCCGGACCGCCGCCGGGCTTCACCCATTCAAGTCGAACAACCCTCACTGAGATGTCGCGGCATCACTCGGCACGGGCGCGGTGGTCGGGTGCGAGAGCCGACAGCCGGAGGACAAAAAGGGCTGCAGGCCCCGTTATCCGGCTTCTCTCGCGTTCCGGCGCCCTCTGCCCGGTCACTCATCGCCGGGGAACAGGTCTTCGGGGCTGGGGACGGACTGGTACGCCGCATCCAGTTCGCGCAGGTCGCGGGTCAGCCAGTGTCGCGCAAGTCGGTGCAGGAGCGGGCGGGGCAGTGGCGGGTTGACCTCCCGCGTCTGCGGCATCGCCACTGACTGGACCGCCCAGGCGAACGCCGTCACAGGTGCCAACTGCTCCCAGCGGTGACGGTTGATATTGAGGAACATCATCGCCCGCTGATAGGCGTGCCAGGTGTGGTAGGAGACCAGTTCATCCATCATGTGCACTTCGCTACCCCTGTCGGCGCCGCGCGGGTCATAGAGCACGCCCTGGCCGAAGTAGGCGAACGCAGCGGTGATCCGGCTGCCGAAACGCGGATAGAAACGGTCGATGACACTCAGCTGCGCCTCGGAGACGACCGCCAGCGGCTCGGCGAGCGGAGCGACGAAGGAGATGTAGTTCCGCGGGTACTCGGGCTGCTTGCTCAGGGAGAGCCACTGTTCGCGCAGTCCGCTCTTGAGGTCCCCGCCGACATGGTCCCCTATGGCCTGGTATGCATCGAGGAGCCGAGGTGACGGCTCAAACCCCGTCTCCTGGTTGAACTGGTACCAGAACTCGTTCGCCCAGCGGTCTCCGGACATACCGGGCACATCCGGAAGCTTTTCGGTGTTTGGGGAGGCAGCCCGGGTCGCCGCAGCAGCGGTGTGCGACGCTCCCAGACCGATCGCCGTCGAAACGCCCGCCGCCATGGTGAGCAGTGACCGTCGGTTCATTGTCATCGGATACTCAGCTCATTCCGCTGGTCCGGCATGCCGTGTGTGTCAACGTCGTTGACTGACTGCACGATTGGCCGCAGCGTGCCACAAGTCGGCTCATGTTGAGAAGCATCAGCGGGCGAGATCAGGCCACATGACGGTCTGCACCGCGGCCCGGTCAGGGCGACCGGCGGTTCGACGGAACGACGACGATCTTCGCCTGGGCCCTCGATGAACCTGCCGTTGACCGGCGAGAGGTTCTCCGCCCGGAACTAGCCCTGGTCGACCTGGACCAGCCGGTCGTTCTCCTCCTGGCGGACGGCGGCCACCCTTCCAGCCGGCGTCGTCACACCGGGCAGCAGCACCCCGGTTGTTCACCAGCCACACCACCGCCCGGCCGAACAAGGCACGC
Source organism: uncultured Streptomyces sp. (assembly GCA_946480485.1). The sequence continues at coordinate 5,756 of CAMLJW010000291.1, forward strand.
GGCCCCTCCGGCGATGACCACGCCCCGTGCCGCCAGGAACTCCCGCAGCTCCGCCTCGCCCGCTGCGAAGTCCCGGTAGCCGTACTCGTCGCGGATCTCCCCAGCGTGCTCGTACGCCGTCTACGAGCGTGCCCCGTACTGGACGACGTGCTTGTCGTCGATGCCGAGCTGCTCGGCGGCCAACCCGCACCATGGAGGCCAGGACCGCCGTGGGGTCCTCGGTCAGGAGGGAAGAGAGCATACGCACCGTGCCCCATGGCACGGCCCATCCCAGCCCCGTCGCCGGACGGCGCTTCGCCCGCGCAAAATCCAGAGCCTTGGTATTCAGACAGAAAAACTGCTCCGGCTCACCACCGGGCGACGGCTCCGTAGGGAACCGCCCATTGCGGGCGTGGTGTGTTATTGACAGGTACTCAACAGGCATGCAGAGAAACATGGGGCACGCTGAACAAGAAAAACGGGCACGTCATCGAACCAAAATTAAGATCGCTCCGCTACGCGAATTCCCGTTCCGATACTCCCCGAGGGCCGTGCTGCTGGGGCCGAGCCACGTCCTTTCTGCTCTGTACGGGCTGCTGCTGCGGTCCGGCCGATTCCGCCCCCCGCTCTTGTATCTCCGCGTCGGAGACGGATAGCTTCTGGGTGAGCTAAGGCGTTGCATACACTCTCCGCCTCGGCTGCACAGTTCCGTGAGCAAGTACATTCATCACCAAGGGAGTAGTGATCCAGTGAAGTTCCGCTTATGGCACAAGGTCACCGTGGCAGCCCTCGGTGCAGTTGGCGTCACCGGGCTGGTGATGGCCGGACCAGCCTCTGCCCGAGTTCCCGCAGTAGTACTGACGGTCTGCAACGATGCCGCCAACGCGCAGCGTTTCAACGTCACCGGAATAAACGAGAATGGGCCAAGAGTAACCACCCCTACGATGACCGTGGAGGCGAAAAAGTGTACGTTGGTCTCAAATTACTTGTGGGCGTCGGGCAGCAACCTGGGAATCGCTCACCAGATCGGCGAATCTAAGGTAGTCAACAGTCCCTTCAATATTCCGGCCGACGCGCCGGACGGCAGTTCGCAGACGGCGACCATCACAGCTTTCGGACCGTAATAACGAGGCACCACG
>CAMLJW010000292.1 GCA_946480485.1 uncultured Streptomyces sp.
CGTGCCCATCAGCTGACCGCCTTCGCCGCCTCGGGGTGGGACGAGTCCGCCGTGCTGGTCGTCGACAGTCTCGGCGAACGGCAGACCACGACGATCACCCATGGCCACCATGCCGACCGTCCCACCACCCGCACCTTGGAGGCCATTTACGATCCGGCCTCACTGGGCTACCTGTACGGGGCGGTCACCGAGCATCTCGGCTGGCGCCGGGGCGACGAAGAAGGCACCGTGATGGCGCTCGCCGCCCTCGGCGACCCCGCCCGCTTCCGACACCTCTTCGCCCGCGCGGTCCGCACCACCGCCACCGGCTTCGCCCTGGACCCGGCCTACTTCCCGCCTCGCGTCCTCACCTCCGGCTACCCGCGGACCTCCCGTCGCTTCGTCGTGGAGACCTGCCCGCGCCGGCGCCCGGACGAGCCGCTCCAGGAGGTCCACCAAGACCTGGCCGCAGCGCTGCAGGAGCGCACCGAACAGGTGATGCTCCACCTGGCGCGGCGCGCCCGCCTGCTCACCGGCTCGCGGCGGTTGTGCTTGGGCGGCGGCGTGGCCACGAACTGCGTCAGCATCGGGCGGATCATCGAGGCAGGCATCTTCGACGAGGTCTTCGTGCCGCCCGCTCCGGGCGACGCAGGCACGGCGCTCGGTGCCGCGATCGCCGTGCACACCGACAGCGGGAACGCTCGGCTGCTGTGCGGGGTCGCCCGTGCCTGCTACCTCGGGCCGTCCTACCCAGAGCCGAACCTGGACCTCACCCCGTGGCCGGGACTCCAGCAGAAGACCCTGGACATCGAGGTCGCGGAGTTCCTCGCCGACCAGCTCGCCCACGGCGTGATCGTCGGGCTGTTCCAGGGACGGGTGGAGGCCGGCTCCCGCGCACTGGGGAACCGGTCGATCCTGGCCTCTCCTCTGGAGCCCGGCGTCGTCGAGCGCCTGAACGCGAGCGTCAAGTTCCGCGAGCCGTTCCGCCCGTTCGCCCCCATGGTCCTCGCCGACCGAGCACGGGAGTTCTTCACCCTCGGCCAGGACGCGCCGTACATGTCCGTGGCCTCCGGAGTGACGGACAAGGCCCGCGAACACATCCCCGCCGTCGTCCACGCCAACGGCACCTCCCGCCTCCAGACCATCAGCCCGACCCAGAACCCCTTCATACACGACGTGCTGCGGGCATTCGCTCGCCGTACCGGCGTCCCCGTGCTGATCAACACCTCGCTCAACGTCAAGGGCAAGCCCATCTGCGGCACCCCGGACATGGCCCTCGACTGCCTCGCGAACTCCGGGCTTGACGCCCTGCTGCTGGAAGGCCGGTGGATCACCAAGTGAAGATCGGATACAGCTTCTGGGGCTTCCTCGGCAACGGCATCACGGACACACCCGACGGAGGCCGCAGCCACCGCCGTCCTCTGGTCGACGCTCTCCTCACGCGCGGCCACGAGATCGTCTTCCTCCAGGCCGACCGGGACCTCCTCGAAGCAGGAGACGACCTCGGCGGTACGTACACCTTCGACGGCGGCCTCCCCGACATCGACGTGCTCTTCCTCGAATGGCGCTGGCTCGTCGACGGACGCAACAACACGCCCTGCGGCGCCGAGGGGCACACGTGCGACCTCCACCGCCAGGCCGAACTCGTCAAGCGCTACACCGTGCTCCGCAGTACCCCCACCGTGATCTGGGACAAGGACCGCCAACTGCGCGAACACAACGTCCTTCGCCGTGTCCCCGGCGTCGCGGTGTGCGAGGCAGCCCTCACTCCCACGCCCGGTGCCCACCGTCTGCTCTTCCCGGTCGACGACCGACTGCTGGACCAGGCGGACCCGAACGCACTCGCCAGGAGGCCCCGGGAGACAGCGCTCGGCTACGTCGGCAACCGGTACGACCGCGACGCACAGTTCGACCGCTACTTCTCCCCGGCCGCCGCATGCTTCGATCACCAGGTCGGTGGAAAGTGGGCCGACACCAGCCGCTGGCCGCACATCACCTTCCTCGGCAGGGTCCCCTTCGAAGAGGTGCACCCCCTCTACAGCGAAGCCCTGGCCACCGTCCTGCTGCTGCCCGAGCGATACGCCGCGGTCGGGCAGATGACGCAACGGATCTTCGAAGCCGTTCTCGCCGGGTGCCTTCCACTGGCTCCCGCCGGTATTCAGCACGTTGAGCGGTTCGTTCCGGAGGAACTGGTGGTGCATTCCGGTGGTCAGGTGATCCGGCGGATCACCGGCCTCCAGAAGATCGCCGGCAGCCACCGGCACGCCGAACTGATCGCCGCCTGTCTCGGCCGTCTGGAACTCTTCCGGCTCAGCCGTCAGGTGGACGCGCTGGAGACCGTTCTCGCCACGGTCATGGCAGCTGCCGAAGAGCGGCGAGGAGCCGCGTGATGAAGCACCCGCCGCAGGCCGCCGAGCCCGGACCATCCGCACGTGTTCCGGCGGTCGATCCGGCCGGGCACCTGAGCACCCCTAGGGTGGAGCACCATGAAGAAGGTCGCCATCGTCGGCTGCGGAGGCAGCGGCAAGTCGCATGTGGCCCGTGCGCTGGGGGATGTCCTGGACGCCCCGGTGACGCACCTGGACGCCGCGTTCTACGACGACGAGTGGAACGAACTGCCCATGGAGAAGTTCGCCGCGGTGCAACGCGACCTGGTCGCGCGGGAGAAGTGGGTGATCGACGGCAACTACAACTCCACGCTCCAGATCCGGCTCGAAGCCTGCGACACCGTCGTCCTGATGGACGTCTCCACCCTCGCCGCGCTGTGGGGGGTCTTCTCCCGGCAGCTCCGGCACGGCGCCGGGCACAAGGGCAACGGGGTGCACAACCGCATCCACTGGGGCGTGATCAAGTACGTGGCGACGTACCGGCGCAAGATGCGTCCCCGCGTCATGGCCAAGATCGATCAGTTCGCGATCGGGCACGCCGACGTGGTGCTGCTGACCAGCCGACGGCAGACGCGGCGCTGGTTGCGGAAGGCCGCCGCCCGGCAGAGCTGAGCCGCTCGCGCCTCCAGTGGGGGTGCGGCGCATGAACCTTAACCCGTTCCTCGACCCCGGGCGGCAGGAAGACCTGTACGGGCACGCCTCCCGGCTGGCCAGACGGTCCAACGCGTTGATGCGGGCCAGGACCGCCGGCCGGCCGGTACCCGACACCATCGTCCAGCTGGCCCGGTCCCACCGTGCGCAGGGCTCGGAGCGTCTCCGCCTTGTGGCGGACATCGGTTGCGGTCGCGGCACCAGCAGCCGGGTCCTGGCCGAGCAACTTCATCCGGAACGCCTCGTCGGCATCGACGCGGCTCCCGCGCTGGTGGCCGATGCCCGCAAGCGGGTGGGCCGCGTTCCCGGTGTCCAGATTGGCTTCCTGAAAGGGGACTTCCACCGCATACCGATGCCGGACGGTTCCTGCGACCTGGCCGTCGCCGCCTTCTGCCTCTACCACTCGACGCACCCCGGGCAGGCCATTGCGGAGATCTCCCGTGTCCTGGCCCCCGACGGCGTGGCCATCCTCGTCACCAAGGAGCTCGACAGCTACCGCGAGATGGACGCCCTGGTGGCCGCCGCCGGACTCGACCCGCGCGCCGAGCAGCACGAGAGCCTCTACGTCTCCGCGCACGGCGGCAACCTCGCCGACCTGGCGAAGCCCTCCCTGAACGTGATCACGACCGAGCACGAGGAGCACCGCTTCACCTTCGACGGACACGAGCACGTGGCCGAATACGTCGCCACGAACCCGAAGTACGACCTCGCCCCCGGCCTGTACGGCAAGCCGGGCGCGCTGGCCGCCGCGCTCCACGAATTCCTCCCGGACCAGCCGATCACCACCAGCTCGGTCATCACGTACGTCGTGGCCCGGCCGCGGGGAGGCCGGACGTGAGAATCACCCACTTCACCAAGACCTACGCGACCCCGGAACACACTGCCGCCGCCGCCCGTCACCGCACCTGGCTGGCCGCCCACGCGCAGCCGCTCCGTCAGCCGGCCCTGTCGGTCATCGGCCCGAAGAGTCTGACCTTCGAATGGATCGAGGGCCGCCACGCAGAACCCGGCGACCTGCCGCGGCTGGCGGGGCTGCTGGGCGACGCTCACGGCACCGCCTGGGCCAGCGACCTGCGATCCGCCTCCCTGAACGAGCCGCACACCTTCCGCGACGGCACTCCGTTCGGCGACTACCTCGCCGTACGCGAAGTGGCACTGCGCAGGCGGCTGGAGCAAGGCCATCTGCCGGACAGGATCGCTCTGCACGCGATGCTGACGCTTCTGGAGAAGACCGCCGAGGGGCCCGTCGCCTTCTACAAGGACAGCAACCCGAGGAACTTCCTGTTCACCGAGGACGGCACGCTCTTCACCCTCGACACCGACGACCTCACACTCGCCCCGTTCGGGTACGACCTGGCCAAGCTGATCGCGACGCTGGTCATGACGTACGGACCGCTCGGCCCACCCGCCATCGACGAGGCTCTGAGCACGTACAACGAGGCCGCCGACCGCCACGACTCCCGGCTCGGTACGACGGATCGCGAGCGCCTCGACGACTTCCTCGCCCTGCACTGCGTTCTGACCGCCCCGTACGCCGGGCGCAACGGCTACCGCTACGGCTGGCCGATCCCGCGCCCTCGACTCCAAGGTCTCGCATGATCACCACGGAACTTGTCTTCGTCCGCCACGGTGAGGCCCACTGCAACGCCAACGGCGTCGTGGGCGGCCCGGCCACCTGCACCGGGCTCACCGACCTCGGGTACCACCAGGTCGAACAGGCAGCCGCCCGGCTGGCTGACGAGCATCGCGACAGACCCTTCACCGCCCTCTACGCCGGTCCTCGTCTCCGACTTCGGCAGACCGGCGAGATCCTCAGCCAGGCCCTCGGCCTGCCGATGCGCACCGCGCCCGGTCTCGGCGGCCCCATCCACGGAGTGGCCGACGGCAAATCCTGGACCGAGGTGAAGACCGCCGCCGACGGTGGGCCGCACGCCCACCCCGACCGGCCCTGGGCGGAAGGGTCCGACACCTGGAACGGATACCTCCAGCGGGCCGGAGACTTCCTCCACGGCCTCATCGACCGGCACGAGGGCGATCGCGTCCTGTTCGCCGCGCACGGCGAGACCGTGATCGTCGCGCACACCCTGCTTCTCGCGATCCCGCTGGGTTCGCCGGCGGGCTTCACCGTGTCCCACGGCTCCATCACCCGCTGGCAGCACCACCTCAACCGGCTCGACCAGCGTCGCTGGCTGCTGGACCGGCACAACGACACCGCCCACCTGGGCGCCTCAGCGATACGGGCGGCGTCGTGATCACGGCGTACGACGACCCGCGCATGGAACTCGCGCGGCAGACGGTCGGAGCCGTCCACATCGTCGCGGACCCGGCCCTACCGCCTCACCTGCTGCACCTTGTCGATGTCCGCGGGAACGCCTACTTCGCCAAGCAGCACGCCAGTCGGAACCGGTATGTCCACGAGGCGCACTCCTACGTGACGTGGGGACGCCACCTTCAAGGCCACGCCCCTGAGTTGGTCGGCCGACAGGACTCCACACGCACTCTGCTGCTCACGGCGGTACGTGGGCAGAGCGGCGACGTCCTGCCGCCGGGCTCGGCCGAGGAAGAACAGGCTCACCACAACGCCGGCCTCGTGCTGGGTGCCCTCCACCGGGCCACGAGAGGTCCCAAGACCGGCGGCATCGGCGTCGAGTTGGCCGGTCGGCTCCGAGGCTGGGTCGACAGGGCCGACCGCGCGGACCTCCTTTCGACAGACGAAAGGAGGAGCCTGCTGCAGGTCGCGGACCTTCTGTCCCATGTCCAGGTGGAGAGCGCGGTGTGCCACCTCGACTACCAGCCCAGGAACTGGCTCATCGGGGACGGCTTCTGGATCTGCGACTTCGAGCACATGCGTCGCGACGCCCGCGTCCGGGACTTCGCCCGGCTCGAGTTCCGCCGCTGGCAGGCCGCCCCTCATCTCCGCAGCGCCTTCTTCGCCGCGTACAGGAGGGAGCTGAGCGACGCCGAGCGACACCTCCTGGAGTCCTTCGGCGCCATCGAAGCCGCCACCGCGCTGGTCCGGGGACACGAGCAGGACGATCTCGCCCTCAGCGCCCACGGCCGCACCGTGCTGGCGCGACTGAGCTGACCGACCCCACCAACCTCTGGAGAGTTACGTGTCAGAAAGCACCTACGCCTCGACCACACCCATGCCCCGGCGCGCGGTGGTGACCGGCGCTGCCGGATTCATCGGCTCTCACCTCGCCCACACCGTGCTCCAGGCAGGAACCACCGTGATCGGCGTCGACCGTCGTGACCCCACCGCAGACCAGACGGCAGCGGCCAACCTCGCCGCGTCGCACGGCCTCCCGGGATACATGCACATCACCGCCGATCTGCTGACCTGCGCGATCGATCCGCTCCTCGTCGACGCGGACGTGATCTTCCACTTGGCGGGCATCCCCGGCGTACGAGCTTCGTGGGGCCCGCACTTCGGCGACTACGTGGCCTCCAACATCCTCGCCACACAGCGAGTGATGGACGCCGCCACCCGTATGCGCGTCCCCCGCGTGGTCGTGGCCTCCTCCTCCAGCGTCTACGGGCCCACCAGCGGCGGTCCCAGTGTCGAGAGCGACCATCCACGGCCGGCCTCCCCGTACGCGGTCACCAAGCTCGCCGAGGAGCAGCTCTGCCTGGCGCACGCGGCCCGCGCCGATTGCCCCACGGACGTCGTCGCCCTGCGGTACTTCACCGTCTACGGGCCGCGCCAGCGCCCTGACATGTTCACCCACCGCGCTCTCCTGGCCGCCATCACCGGACAGCCGCTGCGCCTGTACGGCGACGGTCATCAGCGCCGGGACTTCACCTACATCGACGACGCGG
>CAMLJW010000293.1 GCA_946480485.1 uncultured Streptomyces sp.
GCGCGTCGAGGTCGTCCGCGCCCATCCGCCGGGCAATCGTGTACGGGCCCGCGAACGCCCACTCCATCGGAACCTGCTGGTCCAGCAGCATGCCGACCAGCGCGGCCAGCGGACTGCGCCCGAGGAGTTCGTCGGCGTCGGGCTGCTGAGCGAGGTGAAGGGTCACGTTCATACACCGATGATCGCCCCGGACGCCCGCTGACGCCCGCCCGGCCCTCAGCCTTCCGTGCCGGTCCTCAGACCGTGCCAGGCGTCGAAACGGCCTTCCCCAATACCGGGCGTCCAATACCGGGCGTCCCATACCGCGCGTCCCATACCGCGCGTCCCATGTCCGTCGTCGTGCACACACGGTCGGCGGCTCTGGAGTACGGTCCGTACGGCATCCGCGTGAACACCGTCTCGCCGGGGCTGGTCGACCGCGTCGGCCTGGCGGAGGCGTGGCCGGACGGCGTACGGCGCCGGCAACAGGCCGTACCCACCCGACCGTTGGGGCGCCCGGAGGACGTCGACGACGTGTGCGTGTTCCTCGCCTCACCGATGGCATCGTGGATCACGGGGCACGACCTGGTGCGCGGTGTTGCGAGGTGCCGTGTACATCCGTACTCGGAAACACAGAGCACGAAGACGGAGAACGGAGAGGTGACGTGGGCCGAACCCCATGGATACCGGCGCCGCGCCATGCGGTCGCCCTCGTCCTGCTGCTGGGCACGCTGTTCCTGCTGGGCGGTGCCGGAACCGCGTCCGCGCACGCCGCCCTGCGCGACATCGACCCTCGGGACGGATCGATCCTCAAGTCCGCCCCGAAATACGTCACCTTGACATTCACCGAGTCCGTCAGCCTCTCCGACGGCTCGATCCGGATCCTCTCCCCCGACAACCACCGCGTGAGCACGGGCGAAGTGGTGCGCGCCGCCGGCCGGTCGGACACGGCCCGCGTACGGCTCCGCGGCGACCTGCCCGACGGCACCTTCACCGTGGGGTGGCGGGTGGTCTCGGCGGACAGCCACCCCATCTCCGGCGCGTTCACCTTCTCCATCGGCAAACCCTCGGCGACCAGCGCGAACATCGCCAACGAGCCCACCGTGGACCCCGCCGTGGACGCGCTGTACGACATCGCCCGGTACGCCGCGTACAGCGCCGTGGCCCTGCTCGTCGGCGCGGCCACCTTCCTGCTCGTCTGCCGCCCTCCCACCGCCGAGCCCCTCCGGAAACTCCTCCGCGTCGGCTGGTGGACCCTGCTCCTGTCCACCGTGGCCCTGCTGTTCCTGCGCGGCCCGTACGCCCGCGGAACCGGCCCCACGACCGTCTTCGACCTCTCCCTCCTCCAGAACACGCTGGCCGGCAGGCCGGGTTGGGCCCTGCTGGCCCGGTTGGTGCTGACCGGGGTGGCCGCGGTCTTCCTCGTACGACTGGACGGACGCAGGGGAGGGGACCGGTACCGATGGGAGGAGCACCCGAAGCCGTCGGTGCTCGCGTCGGGCGCGATCCTGGCCATTGCCCTGGCGGGCACGTGGGCCGCGGCAGAGCACGCGTCCGCGGGGATCCAGGTCCCCGTGGCGGTGGTCTCCTCCGTGCTGCACCTGCTGGCGATGGCGGTCTGGCTGGGCGGCCTCGTCGCCCTGCTCGCCACCTTCCACCGCCGCGTCGAAACGCCGCTCGCCGCAGCCTCGGCGGCCCGCTTCTCCCGCCTGGCGTTCGTGTCGGTGACGGTCCTCGTGGCCACGGGCGTCTACCAGTCCTGGCGGGGCCTGGGATCCTGGGACGCGCTGTTCAACACGTCGTACGGCAGGCTCCTCAACGCCAAGATGTGCGCGTTCATGTTGTTGCTGGGGGCGGCGATGTACTCGCGTCGCTGGACGGCGGGGCTGGTCGGAGCCGAAAGTCCGGGGGTAGAAGTACGGGAGGTGGAGCCCGTAGGAGTCAGCGCGGGCGGTGCAGGGGCCTGCGCCGGGAGCGGAGCCGGGGCGGCTGCCGCCGGCGAGCCCACGGAGCCGGATGGGCCATATGGGCCTGACAAGGCCGATGGGCCTGGCGAGTTCGACGGGCCTGACAAGGCCGATGGGCCTGACGAGTTCGACGGGCCTGACAAGTGCGATGAGCCGGATGAGGCCGCGGCCCCCCACCGGACTCTGCGCCGCTCCGTGCTGGCCGAAGTCCTCGTGGGCGTGGTGGTGTTGGTGATCACGACGCTTCTCACCGGTACTGAGCCGGGGCGGGCCGTCACCGAGACGCGGGCCGCGGCTGCCAGCTACCGTGCCCCTGCGACGAAGACCTTGATCCCCTACGACACGGGCAGCCCCACCGGCCGCGGCAAAATCCAGATATTCCTGGAACCGAGCAGCGTGGGCGAAAACGCGGTCGAGGCCGTGACCATCGCCCCCGACGGAAGCCTCATCGCGGTCCCCGAAGTCCGCCTCACCTTCACCCTCGCCTCCCAGAAGATCGGGCCGATCGATGCCGAGCTCACCGACAAGGGCGGCTACTGGGGCACGGACTCCGTCAACCTTCCGCTGCCCGGCACCTGGACCATGAAGGTCACGGTCCGTACGTCGGAGATCGACCAGGTGACGGAGTCGAGTCCGGTGGAGATCGCGCCCTGATCCCGACGGACGGCACCGCCGCGGGTCGCGACCAAGCTCAGAGGCCGTCGGGCCACCTCTGATCGGGCGGTCGTGCCCTGGGCCGGCGTACCCCCACCGGACACAGCGCGGCGCGGTCGCTCCGCCGGCCGCGCGGGGACGAGCTCCTCGGCTTCTTGGCCAGGGCGCGGCGGGTGCGCCGCTTCTTGCGTTCGCGCAGCCGGGTCGACCTGTACCCATGCCCCGCGCCCCGTGGCCATGCCCGGCTTCGCTGGGGGCCCGTCACGCGTCGATGATGACCGGGATGATCAGGGGCTTACGGCGGTGGGTTCGAAACACCCAGTTCGCCACGGCGCGCGCGATGAGCTGTTCGAGCTGGTGCGCGTCTCCGACGCCTTCCTCGGCGGCGGCGGCCAGGGTCTTCTCGATCACGGGGACGACCGGCTCGAAGGTGGTGTCGTCGTGGACGAAGCCGCGGGCCAGGAAGTCGGGGGGTTCGGCGAGGGCGCCGGTGTCGGCGTCGACGATCGCCACCACGGTGACCACGCCCTCCTCCGCGAGAGTGCGACGGTCCTTGAGGGAGGCTTCGGTGGCGCCACCGACCTCCATGCCGTCCACGTAGACGTTGCCGGCGGGCACCTTTCCGGTGATCGAGGCGCGTCCGTCGACGAGATCGACGACCACACCGTCCTCCGCGATGACGACCCGGTCGGGGTCGACTCCGGTACGGATGGCCAGGTCGGCGTTGGCCCGTAGGTGCTTCCACTCGCCGTGTACGGGCATGACGTTGCGGGGTTTGACGATGTTGTAGCAGTACACGAGTTCCCCGGCGCTCGCGTGCCCGGAGACATGCACCTTGGCGTTGCCCTTGTGGACGACGTTCGCGCCCCACCGGGTCAGTCCGTTGATGACGCGGTAGATGGCGGTTTCATTGCCGGGGATGAGGGAGCTGGCGAGCAGGACGGTGTCGCCCTTGCCGATACGGATCATGTGGTCACGGTTGGCCATCCGGGACAGCGCGGCCATCGGTTCGCCCTGGGAGCCGGTGCACACCAGAGTGATCCTGTGGTCGGGCAGCTTCTCCAGCTCCTTGACATTGACCACCAGGCCGGACGGCACCTTCAGATAGCCGAGCTCACGGGCGATGCCCATGTTGCGGACCATCGAGCGGCCCACGAAGGCGACCTTGCGGCCGTACTGGTGCGCGGCATCCAGTACTTGCTGGATGCGGTGCACATGGCTGGCGAAGCTGGAGACGATGACCCGCCGGGGCGCGGTGCGCAGCACCTGCTCGATCGCCGGGTTCAGCTCGCGCTCGGAGGTGGTGAAGCCGGGCACCTCGGCGTTGGTGGAGTCGGTGAGAAACAGGTCGACGCCCTCCTCGCCGAGGCGGGCGAAGGCGCGCAGATCGGTGATGCGGTCGTCCAGCGGGAACTGGTCCATCTTGAAGTCGCCGGTGTGCAGCACCATCCCGGCGCCGGTGCGGATCGCGACCGCGAGACCGTCCGGGATGGAGTGGTTGACCGCCACGAACTCGCAGTCGAAGGGGCCGAATCCGCGCCGGTCACCTTCACGCACGCGCGCCGTGCGCGGCCGGATGCCGTGTTCCTTGAGCTTGGCCTCCAGGAACGCCAGGGTCAGCTTCGATCCGACGACGGGAATGTCGGACCGTTCACGCAGCAGGTAGGGCACGCCGCCGATGTGGTCCTCGTGACCGTGGGTCAGCACGATCGCCACGACGTCGTCGAGGCGGTCACGGATCGAGGTGAAGTCCGGGAGGATCACATCCACCCCGGGCTGGGTCTCTTCGGGGAACAGCACACCGCAGTCGACGATCAGCAGTTGGCCCGCGTACTCGAAAACGGTCATGTTGCGGCCGATCTCACCCAGGCCGCCGAGGGCGACGACCCTCAGCCCTCCTTCGGACAGAGGCGGGGCGGCTTTCAGCTCTGGATGCGGATGACTCATACCTTGACGCTACCGGAGAGTCGCACGGTGGATCCTTTGCCCCTGTCCCAACGGCGTACCGCCGCATGCGCCAGGCGGCATGACCCGTGCGGGCCGGCCTGGTACTCCGGTACCACCGGCCAGCTGGACTTCTGGAATTGTCCTGGTCAACGGCCTGGCGTGGGAGTGCGGGAGGGCGACGAACGCCCTAGGCTGCAAAGAGGGACGGCCGGTACCGGCGAGGTGAAGTCCGTGCCAGCGGGGTGAGAGATCGTGAGGTCTGGGTACATCGTCGCGTTCGACAGCTCTGCCGAGTTCGGGACGAGCAGCCTGGGCGGAAAGGGCGCCGCGCTGGCCGCGATGACCCGGGCCGGCGCTCCCGTGCCGCCCGGGTTCGTGGTGACCACGGACGCCTTCGAGGCGCTGCTCGACCATGGCGGGTTGCGCCGGTCCGTCGACGCCGCCTTCTCCGGGCTCGCCGCGGATCCGGGCGCGGTGGCTGCGCGCGGCGCGGAGATCCGCCGCTCGGTGGGCGAGGCGCCCGTGCCTCCTTCGATCGCGTCGGCGGTGACGGCGGCGTACGAGGAATTCTGCCGGGCCGTCGGCTGCCCGGATGTCGCGGTGGCCGTCCGGTCGAGCGCCGAGGTGGAAGACCTGCCCGAGGCGAGCTGCGCCGGGCAGCACGACACGTTTCTGTGGATTCGTGGCGCCGACGCCGTCCTCGACGCCGTTCGGCGCTGCTGGGCGAGCCTGTGGACCGACCGCGCGATCCTCTACCGCGCGGCTCACAGGCTGCCGGAGAGAGGGCTGCGCATGGCGGTCGGGGTGCAGCGGATGGTCGACGCGCGTACCTCCGGTGCCGCCGTGACCGTCAACCCGGCCGACGGCGACCCGTCGAAGATCGTGGTGGAGGCGATCTGGGGACTGGGGCACCTCATGGTGTCCGGCGAGGTGACCCCGGACGCCTATCTGGTGGACAAGGTCCTGAACACCACGGTACGCACGACCGTGTCGCCGAAGCACCAGGAACTGGTTCCCGCCCCCGACGGGCACGGGCTCGTACGGCGGGCGGTCGAGGAGGGCCGTCGGCGGGTCCCCTGCCTGGTTCCGCGGGAGGTCGTCGACATCGCCGGCCTGGCCAAGACCGCCGAGCGGTACTACGGCTGCCCGCAGGACATCGAGTGGGCCGTCGACCGCCACCGGGGTACCTCCACGGGTACCGGCGCCACCGCGGTACTGCTCCAGACGCGGCCCGAAACGGTCTGGAGCCGCCGACCGAGGACACCTGCCCACACCAGCCACGGCGCGGGCGCCTCCAGCATCATCGACGTCCTGCTCGGCCCGGGAAGCCGTCGACGTGACCTGCCGGGTGGACCTCCCCGCCAGCGATGAAAGGACCACGTCATGACGACGGCGGCGCGCACGGAGTTCCCGAGCCCGTACGAGATGACGGCCCCTGCGGGTGCGGAGGGCTGGGAACGGCTGTACCCGTACCACATGGTCTTCCAGCCCTGGCGGCGTGCGGCCGATGAGCGGCGGTTCTGGTTTCGGGACAGCCAGCACTGGCCCACCGTGGTGAAACCGTTCGAGACGGTCATCGCCGATTTCTCGGTCACCTCCCTGGGCCATTTCAACACCCGGCACTTCGTGGTGCCGCCCGCCTACGGCCTCGCGTTCCGCGTCCACCAGGGCTACGTCTATATGAGTCCGGTGGCCGCGCCGGAAAGCCGGATCCCTGCCCGCGTGCCGCTGTTCCTGGAACGCGCCGGCTACTACTACGCGAACTGGGGCAGGCTGCTGGACAACTGGAAGCAAAAGGTCCTAGGCACCATCCGGGAGCTGGAGTCGATCAGCTTCACCGATCTGCCGGAAGTCCAGCCGTACGCGGAGATCGAAGCGGGTGTCGGCCTGGATGCCTCCGATGCCCTGCTCGGCGGGTACGACCGGCTCCTCGCCCTGTGCCACCGCGCCTGGCTTTACCACTTCGAGTTCCTCAACCTCGGCTACGTGGCCTACCTGGACTTCTTCCACTTCTGCAAGCAGTGGTTCCCGGACATCCCGGACCATGGCATCGCGTCGATGGTGACGGGCGTGGACATGGAGCTGTTCCGCCCGGACGACGAGCTCAGGAAGCTGGCCAGGCTCGCTCTCGCACTGGGTGTCGACACGGTACTGACCGTGCCCGACCCGGGGGAGCACACCCTGACCGCCCTCGGCCGCGAGCCGGGCGGCCGCGACTGGCTCGACGCCTGGAGCTCCGCCC
>CAMLJW010000294.1 GCA_946480485.1 uncultured Streptomyces sp.
GAAACTGATCCAGGAGACCTGGATGGCCGGATGGCCGGATGGCCGGATGGCCGGAGACGCTGAGAAGGAGTTCATGGTGGGCGGCAGGCCGCTGATCGGAGTCAGTACGTATCTGGAGTTCGCGCGCTGGGGCGGGTGGGAGCTGGAGGCAGCGCTGCTGCCCTTCGGGTACCCGCGACTGGTGCGGGACGCGGGCGGGCTCGTCGCGATGCTGCCGCCGGACGACCCCGCGCACGCCGCCGCGGCCGTCGCCCGGCTCGACGGGCTCGTGATCGCGGGCGGACCGGACGTGGACCCGGCGCGGTACGGCGCCGCTCGCGAGCCCCGTACGGGCCCCGAGGCCGGGGAACGGGACAGCTGGGAACTCGCCCTGATCGACGCCGCGTTGGCCTGCGGCACACCGCTGCTCGGTATCTGCCGCGGGATGCAGCTCCTGAACGTCGCGCTCGGCGGGACACTCGTGCAGCACATCGAAGGGCACGCCGAGGTCGTCGGCGTCTTCGGCCGGCACCCGGTGAATCCGGTGCCGGGCTCTCTGTACGCCGGCCTGGTACCGGAGGAGACATCGGTACCGACCTACCACCATCAGTCCGTGGACCGACTCGGCTCCGGCCTCACGGCGTCGGCCTACGCGCCGGACGGAACGGTGGAGGCACTGGAACTCCCCGGCCCCGGCTGGGTGTTGGGCGTCCAGTGGCACCCGGAGATGGGCGAGGACCTCAGGGTCATGGAGGGCCTGGTCCGAGCCGCTTGCTGAGACCTGAGCGGGGCTGTCGAGTGCTGCCGGCTGCCACGCCCTGGGGCGTGCTGGAACGCGCGCGGTGTGGCAGCCACGGCGGAGCGGGTCGCCGACACGGCCGCACGAGGTAGTCCGCCACCGTAGAGACACCCGCCGTCACCGGCCCGTCACCGACCCAGGAGCCGTCACCGCCGCGGAGTCTCCACCGCCTCGATGTGGTCGGCGACCGCGACGACCAGCAGGCGCGTGTCCGGGACGGTCGCCCGCCACCGGTGGCGCACGCCGCCCGTCAGGTACAGCGTGTCACCGCGCCCCAGCCGGTACGCGCGGCCCTCCGCCTCGACCTCGACGGCACCGTCGGCGACGTACAACAACTCGTCGTTGCGGTGTTGGAATTCGCGGCCGGCGTCATGGTCGCCGCTGAACTCCATGCCGTGCAACTGATGATGGCCGCGCACCAGCGGACGTACCCGGGGCTCGTGGGTGAACTCGGAGTCGTCGCAACGCACGACGTCGACGCTGCGTGCCGGGTCGGCGGCGGCGAGGAGTTCGACGCAGGTCGTGCCGAGTGCGTCGGCGACGCGCTGAAGGGAGCGCATGCTGGGCCGGGCCCGCTCGTTCTCGACCTGGCTCAGGAACGGGACCGACAGACCGCTGCGCTCGGCGACGACGGCGAGGGTGAGCTCCAGAGCCCGGCGCCGGCGCCGGACGGCCGCGCCCACCCGAAGGTTTTCCTTGCTGTCGTCCATCGCTTCGGCTCCCTCCAGTGCGTCGTCGGTGCATGGTGTGGTGCGTGCGACTCGCGCCCCGGCCCGTGACGGCCCGGTGTTCGTGCGTACGAGCCGATGTCTCCCGATGTTTTGTTTGCACCCTACGCACGTTCGGCAAACCGTTCATACGCCCGTCACACCGACGTGAACGTCGCCGCCCCGCACGCGCGGCACAACGTCGCGGTTCGCGCGTCAGTGGATCAACTCTCCCGCCTCGCCCGGCGTGGGCCCCTCCACGGGACGAACCGGCTGAACAGCGACGCAGGAGACCCGGAAAGTGACTGAGCGTGGCCACAGTTGACGTTCGGTATCGCATACAGCCGTGCGTGGGCGGTGCGTTCCCAAAGCGCCCGCGCACGCACGCGTGGTCCTACTGTGGAGTCATCCGCTCCATCGTGACGAGCGGGCGTCGCCGGCCCTCGCTCATGGGCAGCACACGCGGGGCGGTCCAGTTGACGGGTGTTCACGTGGGACCGGTAGCGATGCTCGCTTTCATCGACAGTCCGCAGTCGACAGTCCGCATCGGACGGTGACTGTCAGTGGCGTACGGCATGATGCGAAGCGTGACGCAGCAGACCCAGCCCCATCGACGCATCATGCTTCTCGACACCGCCTCGCTGTATTTCCGCGCCTTCTTCGGGGTGCCGGAGTCGGTGAAGGCCCCGGACGGCACGCCGGTGAACGCCGTGCGTGGGCTACTCGAATTCATCGACCGCCTGGTCCGGGACCACCGCCCGGACGATCTCGTGGCCTGTATGGACGCGGACTGGCGGCCTCACTGGCGGGTCGACCTGATCCCCTCCTACAAGGCGCACCGCGTCGCGGAGGAGACCGAGACCGGACCGGACGAGGAGGAGGTGCCCGACACCCTCTCACCCCAGGTACCGGTCATCGAGGATGTCCTGGACGCGCTGGGCATCGCGCGCGTGGGGGTCGAGGGGTACGAGGCGGACGACGTGATCGGCACGTTCACGGGCCGCGCCACCGGCCCGGTCGACATCGTCACCGGCGACCGCGACCTCTACCAACTGGTCGACGACAAGCGCCAGGTGCGGGTGCTGTACCCGCTCAAGGGCGTGGGCTCACTGCGGCTCACGGACGAGGCGTGGCTGCGCGAGAAGTATGGGGTCGACGGTTCGGGGTACGCGGATCTGGCGCTGCTGCGCGGCGATCCGAGCGACGGGCTGCCCGGGGTGTCGGGCATCGGCGAGAAGACGGCCGCCAAGCTGCTCGCCGAGTTCGGCGACCTGGCCGGGATCATGGCCGCGGTCGACGACCCGAAGTCCCGGCTCACACCGTCGCAGCGCAAGCGCCTCGACGAGTCACGGCCGTACCTCGCTGTCGCGCCCAAGGTCGTCCGGGTGGCCGACGACGTACCCCTGCCGGACGTGACCACCGCGCTGCCGCATGCTCCGCGCAGCCAGACGGCCCTGGACGAACTCGCGGCGCGCTGGGGGCTGGGCGGCTCACTGAAGCGGCTGTTGGCGACGCTCGGAGCGTGACCTTCACCAGCCGCAGAAAGTTACTCGGCACCCGATTCCCCGCGATGGGCAACGTCCCCCGTCACAGTTCCTGGGGTGGTAGGCGACTCTTCGAGCGAAGGGTGTTAACTGGAGAGAGGTGCTAACTTAGGTAAGCCTTAGTTGATTCGGGAGGCCGACATGGCAGAGCGTCCGGCACGCAGGGCTCCGAAGCCCCATTCCGCGCGGGTGGTCCGCACGGAGCGGCTCGCTCCGCACATGCAGCGCGTGGTCCTCGGCGGTGAGGGCCTCGCCGACTTCGCTGCGGGCACGAGCACCGACCACTACGTGAAGTTGCTGTTCGGCGCCGAGGGTGTGACGTATCCCGAGCCCTTCGACATGACGCGGATCCGTGAGGAGTTCCCGCGCGAGCAGTGGCCCGTCACACGTACCTACACCGTGCGTGCCTGGGACCCGGAGCTGCGCGAGCTGACGCTCGACTTCGTGATCCACGGCGACGAGGGCCTCGCCGGGCGGTGGGCCACCCGGGTGCGAGTGGGCGAGGTAGTACGGTTCCTGGGCCCCGGCGGGGCATACGCGCCCGACGCCGAGGCCGACTGGCATCTGCTGGCCGGGGACGAGAGCGCGCTGCCGGCGATCGCCGCCACCCTGGAGGCGATGCCCGACGGCGCGAAGGTGTACGCCCTCGTGGAGGTCGAGGGGCCGGACGAGGAGCAGAAGATCGCCTCCGACCTGGAGATCGTCTGGCTGCATCGCGGTGACCGGCCGGTCGGCGAGGCACTGGTGAAGGCCGTACGGGCGCTGGAGTTCCCGGAAGGCCGGGTGCACGCGTTCGTCCACGGCGAGGCGGGCTTCGTCAAGGAGCTGCGCCGACTGCTGCGTGTCGAGCGCCAGATCCCCCGCGAGGACCTGTCCATCTCCGGCTACTGGCGGCTCGGCCACAACGAGGACGGCTGGCAGGCGGCCAAGCGGCAGTGGAACGCGCAGGTGGAGGCGGAGCAGGAGTCCGCCGAACCGGCAGCCTCCTGAGGCTCCGGGCCCTTCCGGGCGTGACGCGGACCGATGTCTGACAGGCCCGGAACGTACGGATCGGCGCAACCCCGTGCGCCTGACCCGAAGTCGGCCCCCCACGGGCCTCGTGCGCCGGAGATGACGCCCCCTGCGTACGCTTGACCAGGTGAGACGTAGGAATCGGATTCCGCCCGCTCCCCTGCCGCAGCGCGACGGGGTGGATCCGGTGCGGGTGCGGCTGCCCGTCCAGGGGGTTTGGGCGACCGTGCGGGAGCATCTGGTGGCACGGCTGGCGGCGGGGCCCGGGGTGATCGACGGGATGCTCGACGCGGGTTTGATCGTCGGTGCGGACGGGCGCCCGGTTGCGCCGGACGCGGCGTACGTGCCGGGGATGTTCGTATGGTTCCACCGGGAGCTGCCCGCCGAGGAGCCCGTGCCGTTCGACGTCGACATCGTGTATCGCGACGAGCACATCGTCGTGGTCGACAAGCCGCACTTCCTCGCCACGACCCCGCGCGGCAGCCATGTCACCGAGACGGTTCTCGCGCGGCTGCGGCGGGAGCTCGGTATTCCGACGATCGGGGCCGCGCACCGGCTCGACCGGCTCACGGCCGGGCTGGTGCTGTTCACGGTGCGGCCCGAGGAACGCGGTGCGTATCAGTCGCTGTTCCGCGATCGGCTCGTACGCAAGGAGTACGAGGCCGTGGCCGCGTACCGGGAGTCCCTCGTGCTGCCGCGCACCGTGCGCAGCAGGATCCGGAAGGAGCGCGGGGTCATGGCCGCCCGGGAGGTGCCGGGCGAGCCGAACGCCGTGAGCCGGATCGAACCGGTCGAACACCGGGATGGACGGGCACGCTACCGGCTGCTGCCCAGTACCGGGAAGACCCACCAGCTGCGGGTGCACATGAACGCGCTGGGTGTGCCGATCCTCGGCGACCCCCTCTACCCGGTGGTGACCGGCCCCGTGCCGGCCGGTGACTTCCAGCGGCCGCTCCAACTGCTGGCGCGAGCACTGGAGTTCACCGATCCGGTCACGGGACGCGAGCACGCCCTGGTGAGCGGACGAACGCTCCAGTCGTGGTCCGCGTACGACGACTGGGCCGGTCCAAGACCCACTGACTTCGGAGGGCCTCGGCCACACCAGGAGCGTGGGACTTGACATCATGCGGCTCCGCCGCGTGGGCACTCCGGACACACGAGACCCGCCCCCGCCCGACGACACCAACCGCCCACGACCAAACCGCACGCGACCAAACCACACCGACCGAACCGCACCCCCGAACCGCACCCCCGAACCGCGGGACGCTACCCCACCGACGAGTAAGCCACGACCCCGCGCAGCAGCCCGTCCACAGCCTTCCGCGCGTTCTTCGCCACAGTCGGGTTCGTGCCGCCGGACACCGGCGCCGCCGAGATCTGGCCGAGTACGTCGATGACCTGCTTGCACCACCGCACGAAGTCACCGGCGGGCATCTCCGCCTCGCGGAGCACCTCGTCGAGGCCCTTGCCGGACGCCCACTCGTACGCGGCCCAAGCGAAGCCCAGGTCGGGCTCCCGCTGGCCGACGCCCTCGGTCTGGTTGATCCGGAACTCCTCCTCCAGGGCGTCGAGCCGGCCCCAGATGCGGACCATCTCACCGAGCGCGGCCTTCGCCTTGCCGGACGGGACCTTCGGTGCCAGCGCGTCGTCGCCGACCCGGGCCTCATACACCAACGCCGAGACGCACGCGGCCAGTTCAGCCGGTGCGAGGCCCTCCCAGACCCCGGCGCGCAGACACTCGCTGGCGAGCAGGTCCATCTCTCCGTAGAGCCGGGCGAGCCGCTTGCCGTGCTCGGTGGCCTCGTCGCCGCGCAGATAGTCGAGCTCGGTCAGCAGCGCGACGATCCGGTCGAAGGTCCGGGCGATGGTGTTCGTCCGACCCGCGATGCGCCGCTCCAACTGCGAGGTGTCGCGCAGCAGCCGGTGGTAGCGCTCGGCCCAGCGGGCGTGGTCCTCACGGTCGTTGCACCCGTGGCAGGGGTGTGCGCGCAGCGCGGTCCGCAGCCGGGCGATCTCGCGGTCGTCCGCAGCCTCGGCCCGCTTCCTGCGGTGCCGGTCGGGGACGATGTGCCCGGCCTTCGTCCGCAGCGCGGCGGCCAGATCGCGACGTGACTGCGGCGAGCGCGGGTTGAACGACTTCGGGATCCGCATCCGCTCCAGCGCCTCGACGGGCACCGGGAAGTCGATCGACGCGAGCCGCTTGACCTGCCGCTCGACCGTCAGTACGAGCGGACGCGGTCCGTCCTGGTACTCGAAGCCGCGGTGACCGTTGGACCGCCCGGCGGACAGGCCGGGATCAAGGACCAGCGCGAGCCCCGCGAACTTGCCGGTCGGCACATGGATCACATCGCCGGGCTTGAGCTTCTCCAGCGCCCCGGCCGCTTCCGCACGCCGCTGCGCCGCCCCCTGCTTGGCGAGCTCGGTCTCACGGTCCTTGAGGTCGCGACGCAGTCGCGCGTACTCCTCGAAGTCCCCCAAGTGGCAGGTCATGGAGGCCTTGTAGCCCTCCAGCCCTTCCTCGTTGCGCTGCACCTGACGCGAGATGCCGACCACCGACTTGTCGGCCTGGAACTGCGCGAACGACGTCTCCAGCAGCTCCCGCGAACGGTGCCTGCCGAACTGCTCGACGAGGTTGACCGCCATGTTGTAGGACGGCTTGAAGCTCGAGCGCAGCGGATAGGTGCGGGTGCCCGCGAGCCCGGCCAGGTGGTCGGGGTTCATG
>CAMLJW010000295.1 GCA_946480485.1 uncultured Streptomyces sp.
CGCACACGAGCTGTACGAGCTCGGCAATGCCCTCCTCGGGGTAGGGCGCGTGGCCCTGGACCGCCCGGAACAGGAGCGCCCCGAGCGCCCACAGGTCGGTGGCCGGTCCGATGGGCGCGGCCGGCTGCCCGTTCTCGTGAACGGGCCCTGCCTGCTCGGGCGCCCACCGTTCGGTAACCGGGCCCACGACCGCCATACGGGCCTGGCGAGCACGCTCGGCGGCGAGAGCGGTGGTGGGGCCTCGGTGAGGGGGGCGGCTGGGGACGAGGTGATCCCAGTGGGCGGGTGGTGCGGTGGTGTTGTGTTCGGGGTGGGTGAATGGGCGGGTGTGGTGGCTGCATTGGTCGGCTGGGTGGCTGGATTGGTTGGCGGAGTGGGTGGATTGGTCGGCGGGATGGATGGGGGACGGGTTGGGTACGCCGCTCGGCTCGGCGCCGGCTCCGTTTCCCGCCACGTCGGCGCCCTCTCCGCTACCTGCTACCCCGGTTCCGTGTCCATGTCCATGTCCATGTCCATGTCCATGTCCGTGTCCGTGTCCGTGTCCGTTTCCACGTCCGTTTCCGCTTCCTGCTGCGCCCGTTCCGTTGCCGCTGACGGGGAGTGCGGGGTGGCCCTGGCCGTTGCCGGCGACCGCGGGGGCTTCGCTGCGAGGCACGTCGCCGTGCCGGGAGTTCGCCCGGCCCGCTCCATACGGCTCGGCGATCTGACGTGGCGGCGGAGTGTGTTCCACACCGTACGCGGTGGTCTGCCCTGAGGCCTGCGCGGCCTCGGTGTCGGTCTCGGCGGGCTGGGGCCGCGGCGCGGGCAACGCCACGTTCTGCCCGCCCTCTTCCTCCTCGTGCACACCCGCCGCGGCCCGCGCACCGGTGCGGTAGGCCGCGATGGCTCCAGCCCGCGCGGCCCGGACGTCGTTGTCGGGCTCCAACGCCCGCCGCCCCGCGGCCGGCGTCTGCGCCACGGGCGCCGCGGCCCCACCGCCCCGCACCGCCTCGACGGCGCCTCTGCCATCACCGGGAACCCGCGCACCGGGCAGACAAAGCGGGCCGGACGGGGGGCCGGACGGGCCGGGCTGACGATACGGGCCTGTCGGCACGGCGGGGCTGCCGGCGGTCGGCCCAAATCCGGAACCGGAACTGGGGCTGAGGCTCGAAGTGGGGCTGGGGCTGGAACCCCCCGGCTCCCCCTCGCCGACCGCACCCTCGGCAACCGGCACCGGGTCATACCCGCACAGCGCCTCCTCGGCCACCCCGGCCGCGAGACCTGTCAGCAGCACACGTCCGTCGTCGCAGATCAGCACCGTACGGGCGGTGATATTGCGGTGCACCCACCCGTGCGCGTGCAGCACCCGCAGCGCGGTCAGCACGTCGGCGGCGACCTCGGCGGCCCGGTACGGACTCAGCGGGCGCTCAGCGAGCAGCGCCGCCAGCGGCCGGGCGGCCACCCACTCACTCACTATCCACAGCGACCCGCCTTCGGCGAACACGTCGAAGACCTGGTCGAGTCTGGGATGGTCGGGTATCTGGGCGGCTGCCTGCGCGGCCTCGATCGCCCGTCGCACGGCAGGCTCGGTGGGCCGCCGGGTGGTCCCCGCGGAGGCCCGCCGCACCCCGGCGTCCCGCGCCACGAACCTGTCGGGCACCCTGTGCGCGTCGAGTATCTCGGCCTCGACGACCTCGGGCAACGGCAGTTGCCTGACCAGTACTTCCTGCCCGCTGTAGGTGTCGAAGGCCCGGCTCTCAAATTCGTCCTCGTCGGAGGACGGCAGGGGCAGGCGGTAGCGGTCGGCGAGTACCCGTCCCGCGTATTCGTCCACGACGCCTCCCCCGGCCGCCCTGTGGTCAATTCCGTTGGCCACGCGTCCCGTTGTAGCCGCAGTTGTGGTTGCGCACGGTCCGCAACCACTCACGATATGTGCCGGAGGCAACTGCAGTGAGGGGATGCGAGATCTCGAGGCTCCCGTATCCCTCATATCCCTCAGGACTTGGGTTTGAACGTCTTCGCCAGCGTCCGCCATGTGTCCTTGCGGAGTTCCCTGCTCCACCCGGAGGCCTTCGCCGTGTACATGAGCGCGCACCCGAGCTGGTCGTTGACGACGAACCCGCGGTCTATCGTCCGGTACCTGGTTCCGCTTTCCACGTAGGTGAACTCCCAGTCGGCCGCCTTCCAGCCGCGGTATTCCACCTTCTCGATCCGGATCCGGTCGTACTGCGACCGCCGCATGTACCGCTCTTGGTTCTTCCAGTCCGCCACCGGGTCGCCCTTGGGCGTGGAGGTCCAGGCGACGAGCAACTTCTGCCCCTCAGGTCCGGTGAACCTGGCCCCCGCCGCGCTCGTGGACCTGTGCTTCCACCCCTCAGGCAGCCCGATCCTGAAGCCCTGGCTCCCCTTGTACGGCGTCACGGCGACATCGTCCGCACCCTTGCCGCTGCCCTCCTCCGACCCGCTCGACCGGCCCGACGCACTCGCGCTCGGCGTGCCCACCCTGGTCGCGTCCCCGGTGGCAATGTCCGTCTTCTCGCCGCCGTCCGTGTCGGTGCTGCCGCTCTCGTCCTGCTTGGTGTCGCTTCCCGCGGTCGCCCCGCTGGACGCGGAATCGGTGTCGCCGCCCTTGCCCTTGGCTCCGGTGTTGTCAGCGAGCGTGACCGCAAGGACCGTACCGAGCACGGTGAGCACCACGACCACCGCGGCGATCACCAACGCCCGCCGCGACACCACATCGGTGAGCGGCGCCCTCGGGGGCATACGCGGCGGTGTGCCTCCGCCCGTCCCCGGAGTCCCGTCCGAAGTGGACTTCAATCCAGCGGTGGCGCTGTCGCGAGCCGGCCCGGCAGACGCCCCGGCCTTGTCCCCAACGGACGCCTGCGCACCGGAGGAAGCCGTATCCGAAAAAGCCGCGCCCGGCGAAACCGCACTCTGGGAAGCCCCGCCTCTCTGAGAAGCCGCGCTCGCCGCAACCTCCGCGGAGGATTCGGAGGAACTGGGGGATTCGGAGGAACTGGAGGAGGTCGAGGATCCGGAGGAGCTTTCGGAACTGTCGGGGCTGTCGGGCTTCCCGCGCGTCCCGGCCGCTGCCGTGGCCGCACCCGCCGCCTCGGCAGCGCCCTTGCGCACGGACCGGAACGCCCCGCGCAGCCGCTCCGCCGCCGCCTCGCCCTTCCTACTCGCCTTGCTGGTCCTGTTCCCCTTGCTCCCGGAACGTCTCTCTGTCTTCCGACCCGAACTGCCCTTGTCCGCAGGGGCGTCGGACACGTCGGGCACCTCGGGCAACGGCACGGCCTTCGTCGCGTCCGCCGGCTCCGGCTCGGTCTCCTTGGCCTCAGGCGCGTGGATCACTTCGTTGAGCATCGCCCGCGCGCCCGCGTCGTCGAGCCGCTGATGGGGATCCTTGAGGAGCAGCCCGTAGATGACCTTCTCCAGCGGACCCGCGTTCTTGGGCCGCTCGAGCGGCTCCGTCATCACCGCGGTGAGGGTCGCGATGGCGGACCCCTTGTCGTACGGCGGCACACCCTCCACCGACGCGTACAGCAGCCCACCGAGCGACCACAGGTCGGCCGCGCGGCCAGGCCTGTGGCCGCGCGCCCGCTCGGGCGAGATATAGGAGGGCGCGCCGACGAGCATGCCGGTCGACGTGATGGACGGGTCGCCCTCGACCTGGGCGATACCGAAGTCGGTGAGCACCACCCGGCCGTCCTCGGCGATCAGCACGTTCGACGGCTTCACGTCACGGTGCAGGATGCCCTCGCGGTGTGCCGCACGCAGTACGTCGAGGACGGCGAGCCCGACCTCGGCCGCGCGCCTCGGCGAGAGCAGCCCGTCCTCACGGATCGCCTCGGCAAGCGACTTGCCCTCGATGAGTTCCATGACGATCCATGGCCGGTCGTCCTCGTCGACCACGTCGAAGACCGTCACCGCGCCGTTGTTCCGGATCCGCGCGATCGCCTTCGCCTCACGCAGGGTGCGCGTGATCAGCCGCCGCTTCTCCTCCTCGTCGATGTTCCCCGGGAACCGCAGTTCCTTGACGGCGACCGTCCGGCCCAGCGTCTCATCCTTGGCCCGCCACACCGTACCCATGCCGCCGCGGCCGAGGACCTCTCCCAGCCGGTACCGACCGGCGAGGAGACGCTCGCTCTTGCCCTGACCAGATGCCCCGCCCCGCTTGGCCTCCGACATGCGTCCCCTCATGCAACCCGCCCCGACAGAGCCTTCATTGTCTCTCACCCCACGACCGGTCAATGCCCCAGGGTGGCCCTGCCCCACCCTCCCCCGGGATGTCACACGGGGACCGCCCGACACCCCGAATGAGCCGTACCGCATGATGGGCTGCGACAAGGAAGGACCGTGATGCCGCCGTTGAGGACATTACTGGCCCTTTCTGTGCCCCTGGCCCTTCTCGGTATGGCTTCGCCCACCTCCTCGGCTCCTGCGACCCCGGCCTCGAACACCGCGCTCATGCAACTCGTCGCCGGAGGCAGGGCCCCGGCCGCCGCCCTGCTGGCGCGTGAGGAAACCAGTACCCGCTTCGCCCACGTGGAAGCGGTCTCCCCGTCTGACGGCGCCTTTGGTGCTTCCTCCATTCGCCGCGCCGACCACTTCCGCGCCGGCAGCGTCACCAAGACCTTCATCGCGACGCTTGTCCTGCAACTGGCCGCCGAGCAGCGCCTGTCCCTGTCCGACTCGGTGGACGCTCACCTGCCGGGCCTCATACGCGGCGCGGGCAACGACGGTCGCGCCCTGACCCTGCGCGCCCTGCTCACCCATACCAGCGGCCTCGCCGACTTCACCACAGACACCGCGGGCACCATCCCCGTGACGTCCCTTCAGGCCATACGAACAGCACTCACCCACCCCCCGGCCGACCGCGGCCGCTTCGCCTACTCCAACACCAACTACATATTGCTCGGCATGGTCGTCGAGCAGGTCACCGGCCATTCGTACGCTGCCGAGGCCGAGCGGCGCATCATCACACCCCTCCATCTGACGGGCACCTCCTTTCCGGGAACCCGTCGCTCACTGCCCGACCCACACGGCCGCGCGTACGCCACCGACGGTTCGGACGTCACCGAACTGGACCCGCGCGTGGCCGGCGCGGCGGGCGAGCTGGTCACCACGCTCGCCGACCTGAACCACTTCTACGCGGCCCTGCTCCGCGGCTATCTGCTGCCGCCCCGCCAACTGCGCGAGATGCTCAACACCCGGACCGCACACGGCTCGTACGGCATGGGCATCTACCCCGTGAAGCTCCCGTGCGGCACCACGGTGTGGGGCCACAACGGCCGCATCACCGGCAGCTACGTCCGGACCGCAGCCACCCGCGACGGCCGTCGCGTCCTCACCTTCCGCGTGAACACGGACGCGATAGCAGACCCTGGCCTCGAACCCGCCCTGCTCTTTGCCGAGTTCTGCCCTCGCACCTCTTAGAACGAGCAGGTTCCGAGCAGAGGTCCCAGCTCACGACACCCGTTCGAGTGACGCTCGCCAGACCCGGAGTCTTCGCCGACCCCGGCCCGGAGCCCACCGGAGGCCCGGAGCGGCGCTACAGCGGGACTATGTCCGGTGCGCCAAGCCGCGCCGCGTCAGCCGTCAGGTCGTCCGGCTGCCGCTGCGACTCGCGCTCCGCCTCCACCCGCTTCTCGTAGTGCTGCACCTCGCGCTCGATCTGGTCCTCGTCCCAGCCGAGCACGGGCGCCATCAGCTCCGCGGCCTCCCGCGCGCTGCGCGTCCCGCGGTCGAAGGTCTCGATCGAGATGCGGGTCCGCCGGGTCAGCACGTCATCCAAGTGCCGGGCCCCCTCGTGCGACGCGGCGTACACGATCTCGGCGCGCAGATAGTCCTCGGCCGCCTGCAACGGCGCGCCCAGCGTGGCGTCCGCGGCGATGAGGTCGAGCACCTCCTCGGCAAGCGCCCCGTACCGGTTCAACAGGTGCTCCACGCGCACCACATGGAGCCCGCCGCGCGCGGCGATCCCCGCTCGCGCGTTCCACAGGGCCCGGTATCCCTCGGCGCCGATGAGCGGGATGTCCTCGGTGACGCAGTCCGCGACGCGCTGGTCGAGTCCGCGCACCGCCTCGTCCACCGCGTCCTTGGCCATCACACGGTACGTGGTGTACTTGCCGCCCGCCACGACCACGAGCCCGGGCACCGGATGCGCCACGGTGTGCTCGCGTGACAGCTTGCTGGTGGCTTCCGACTCCCCGCGCAGCAGCGGCCGCAGCCCCGCGTACACCCCCTGCACGTCGTCCCGTGAGAGCGGAACGGCCAGCACGGAGTTGACGTGCTCCAAGAGATAGTCGATGTCCGCGCTGGACGCCGCCGGGTGCGCCTTGTCGAGGTCCCAGTCGGTGTCCGTGGTGCCCACGATCCAGTGGCGCCCCCACGGGATCACGAACAGCACGGACTTCTCGGTGCGCAGGATCAGCCCCGTCGTGGAGTTGATCCGGTCCTTCGGCACGACCAGGTGGATGCCCTTGGACGCCCGTACATGGAACTGCCCTCGCTCGCCCACCAGCGCCTGGGTGTC
Organism: uncultured Streptomyces sp.; assembly: GCA_946480485.1. The sequence goes on from CAMLJW010000295.1 coordinate 6,518, forward strand.
GTCCGTCCAGACCCCCGTGGCATTGACGACCTGTTTGGCACGGATCTCGTACTCCCCGCCCGCTTCCACATCCCGCACCCTGGCACCGACCACCCGTTCGCCCTCGCGCAGGAAGCCGGTCACGCGCGCGCGGTTGGCGACCTCGGCTCCGTACGCCGCCGCCGTGCGCACCAGCGTCGCCACATAGCGGGCGTCGTCCATCTGCGCGTCGTAGTACTGCAACGCCCCGA
>CAMLJW010000296.1 GCA_946480485.1 uncultured Streptomyces sp.
ATCCTCCGGGTCCGCGCGGCCATGAAGCCGATCGCGACCGTGCCGCGGGCGCTGTCCACCATCGACGTGGCGACCGGCGAGGCGGCCAAGGCGCACCACCAGCGCTCGGACGTGTGCGCGGTGCCGGCCGCCGGCATCGTCGCCGAGGCGATGGTGGCGCTCGTCCTCGCGGACGCCGTGGCCGAGAAGTTCGGCGGAGACAGTGTGCCTGAGACGCGGCGCAACGTCGCCTCGTACCTCGAGAACCTGGCGATCCGGTGAGCGCTGGACCTGTGGTCGTCCTCGTCGGCCCGATGGGTGTCGGCAAATCGACGGTGGGAGCGCTGCTCGCGGAGCGGCTCGGCTGCGGCTACCGGGACACCGACGAGGACATCGTGGCCACCGACGGGCGCACCATCGCGGACATCTTCGTCGACGACGGCGAGCCTGCTTTCCGGGCGATGGAGAGGCGCGCGGTGCACCAGGCGCTGGCCGAGCACGAGGGCGTACTCGCCCTCGGCGGCGGCGCGATCCTCGACACCGGCACCCGGGAGCTGCTGGCCGGCCTGCCGGTCGTGTACCTCTCGATGGACGTCGAGGAGGCGGTCGAGCGCACCGGACTCAACGCCGCCCGGCCGCTGCTCGCCGTCAACCCGCGCCGCCAGTGGCGCGAGCTGATGGAGGCGCGCCGCCACCTGTACGTGGAAGTCGCCCGTGCGGTCGTCGCCACCGACGGCCGCACCCCGAAGGAGGTCGCCCAGGCGGTCCTCGACGCCTTGGAGTTGAAGCAGGCATGACCGAGCAGGACCAGACGGCGACCCGGATCCAGGTCGGCGGCACCGCGGGTACCTCGCCGTACGAGGTGCTGGTCGGGCGTCAGCTCCTCGGCGAGCTGGGCGCGTTGATCGGCCCGCGCGTGAAGCGGGTCGCCGTGGTTCACCCGGAGGCGCTGGCCGAGACCGGTGAGGCGCTGCGGGCCGACCTGTCCGGGCAGGGCTTCGAGGCTGTGGCCATTCAGGTGCCCAACGCGGAGGAGGCCAAGACCGCCGAGGTCGCCGCGTACTGCTGGAAGGCCCTGGGGCAGTCCGGCTTCACCCGTACCGACGTGATCGTCGGGGTGGGCGGCGGGGCGACCACCGACCTGGCCGGGTTCGTGGCCGCGAGCTGGCTGCGCGGGGTGCGCTGGATCGCCGTTCCGACGACCGTGCTGGCCATGGTGGACGCGGCGGTCGGTGGAAAGACCGGTATCAACACCGCCGAGGGCAAGAACCTGGTCGGCGCCTTCCACCCGCCCGCGGGCGTGCTGTGCGATCTGGCCGCGCTGGACTCGCTACCGGTGCACGACTTCGTGTCCGGGCTCGCGGAGATCATCAAGGCCGGGTTCATTGCCGATCCGCGGATCCTGGAGTTGATCGAGGCCGATCCGGAGGGAGCCCGTACCCCGGCCGGTCCGCATATCGCGGAGCTGATCGAGCGGTCCATCAAGGTCAAGGCCGAGGTCGTCTCGTCGGACCTGAAGGAGTCGGGACGTCGGGAGATCCTCAACTACGGGCACACGCTGGGCCACGCCATCGAGAAGAACGAGCGCTACCAGTGGCGGCACGGCGCCGCCGTCGCGGTCGGCATGCACTTCGCCGCCGAACTGGGACGACTGGCAGGGCGGTTGGACGACGCGACCGCCGACCGGCACCGCACCATTCTCCAGTCCGTCGGTCTCCCGCTGAACTACCGCTACGACCAGTGGCCCAAGCTGCTGGAGACCATGAAGGTCGACAAGAAGTCCCGCGGCGACCTGCTGCGCTTCATCGTCCTCGACGGCCTGGCCAAGCCCACCGTCCTGGAGGGCCCCGACCCGGCCGTCCTCCTCGCCGCCTACGGCGAAGTGGGCGAATGACCCCCGAGGACGCCGCATCACCCGATATGCCCTGGGTGCAGGGGCACTTCGGACCGTTCCCGGCCGTTCACCAAACGGCGGCCGGGGACGGTACCGTTCGGTAGGAGCGGGGCAGGTGCCCCGTTGCCAGCGCCCATTGCCTGTACGAGACGGAGTGGCACCGGATGGAGCACGCAGTGGGGTCTGCGCCGCCGCCGCACCCTCAGCCGGGGCACGGACCGGCCGTCGGCTGGTCGCCGGCCGCACAACACCCGGGACCGCACCACCCGGGCGCGCACCCGGGCCCCGTCCCTCCGGGTCCTCCCACGGGTCCCGCTCCCGTGAGCCCGCCACCGGGTTTCGCCGGGGTGCCGACCGCTCCGGCGCCGCACCCTCCCGGCCACGCTCCAGCCCCGCATCACACGGCGCCGCACCACGCGCCCGTGCCGCTGACGCCGGACACCACGGGCCATGTGCAGCTACCGCCGGGCGGTCCCGTGGCGATGCCGAGCCCGCCGCCCACGGCGGGGACGCCCGACCCGACGTCCACGACGCTCGCCGTCCTCCTCATCGGCCCCGCCGGTGCCGGGAAGACGAGCGTCGCCAAGTTCTGGGCCGACCACCGCCGGGTCCCTACCGCGCACATCAGCCTCGATGACGTACGCGAGTGGGTGCGCTCGGGCTTCGCGGACCCGCAGTCGGGGTGGAACGACCACTCGGAGGCGCAGTATCGTCTCGCCCGCCGCACCTGCGGCTTCGCGGCCCGCAACTTTCTGGCCAACGGCATCTCCTGCGTCCTCGACGACGCGGTCTTCCCGGACCGTCCGGTCGTCGGCCTCGGCGGCTGGAAGCGGCATGTGGGCCCCGGCCTACTGCCGGTCGTGCTCCTGCCGGGCCTGGAGATAGTCCTGGAGCGCAACGCCGAGCGCTCCGGAAACCGCCGCCTCACCGACGAGGAAGTCGCCCGCATCCACGGCCGCATGGCCGGTTGGTATGGCTCCGGGCTTCCCATCATCGACAACTCCCAGCTCGACGTGCCGGCCACGGCCCGGGTGCTCGACGAGGTGCTGGCGAGGTCGATCGCGAGCCCGCCGCAGTGGTGACGACCGCCGGGACGAGTTGATCAGCAGGTTTTTTCGCCCCGCCGCCCCTGCCCTCCCCAAGGCTTTCGGCATCGCTCGAGCAGGGATCGTCCCTGAGGGCTGCGCCCCCAGACCCGGATCCGGTTCGTGTCTCGGCTGTGGGCCCGTCCGTGGCTGGTCGGGCCCGCGCCCGGGGAGCCGCACAGGTCACAGCCCCGCCCCCCCTGACGGGGTGCAAGCCCGCGTCGCCCCGCCCACCCGCAGTCGCCAACCCACGGATGGCGCCATGTGCCGGTGTCATCGCCCGTCGCTTATGGCTCCGCCCAGAAACCCCCCACCGCCGGAGGCGCTCGGTCGGACCCGCTGAACCGGCGGCATCCGGTCACCGCTCGTAGGCTCGGGTCATGTCCGAGGTGTACGCAGCTCGCCGTGAGCGGCTACGAGAGCGATGTACGGCAAGCGGCAGCGCAGCCGCGCTGGTGTCCCGCCCCGCCAACGTCCGCTATCTCGCGGGCGCGGCGCCGAGGGGTGCCGTTCTCCTGCTGGCCAAGGGTCCGTTGGGCAAGGGTCTGCCGGCCAGGGGAGAAGACCTGCTGGTGTGTGCCGGATCGCTCAGCACCCAGCCGGAGGAGGGGCGGCTGGACGAGGCTCTGCGGATCCAGCTGCTGCCGGGGGCCGCCGGTGATCCCGCGGTCGCCGCGGCCGACCTCGCCGCGGCCCGGGGGGCCGAGTCCCTGGCCGTCGAGGAACACCACCTGACCGTGGTCCGTCACCGTGCCATCGGATCCGTGGCCCCCCGGCTGCGGCTGGCCGACCTCGGGGGTGCCGTCGAGCAGCTGCGGGTCGTCAAGGACGAGGAGGAGATCTCCTTTCTGCGTATCGGCGCCGAGATCGCAGACCAGGCACTGAGTGAGCTCCTTGAATCGATCCTCGTCGGACGCACGGAACGTCACCTCGCCCTGGAGCTGGAGCGACGTCTCGTCGACCACGGCGCCGACGGCCCGGCCTTCGCGACCTCGGTCGGCACCGGCCCTAACTCCGGTCTGCGCGGTCATTGCCCCACCGACCGGCGGGTCGAGGAGGGCGACTTCCTCTCCGTGTGCCTAGGCGCGGCATATCGCGGATACCGCTGTGAGATCGGCCGTACGTTCGTGATCGGCACCTCGCCCGCCGACTGGCAGATCGCGTTGTACGAGGTCGTCTTCGCCGCCCAGCGGGCGGGCCGCGAGGCGCTGATGCCCGGCGCCGCCTACCGTGACGTGGACCGCGCGGCCCGTCAGGTGCTGGACTCCGCGGGGTACACGGAAGGCCTTCCGACGCTGACCGGGCACGGTGTAGGGCTTGAATTCGACGAGGACCCGCAGTTGGCCCCCGCGGCCATGGGTAAACTGGACGCTTGCGTGCCGGTCACCGTCGAACCGGGGGTCCACATCCCGGGCCGGGGCGGTGTCCGGATCGATGACACGCTCGTCGTACGCCCCGAGGCGGACGGCGGACCCGAGCTACTCACCATCACGACCAAGGAGCTGCTCGCGCTCTAGCTTCGAGCTGTGCGCCTGCCCCGGGGTCGTCCACGTCAGTCCAGGAGATTCCGCAACCGTGGCTTCCACGAACGACCTCAAGAACGGCATGGTGCTCAAGCTCGAAGGCGGCCAGCTCTGGTCCGTCGTCGAGTTCCAGCACGTCAAGCCCGGCAAGGGCCCGGCCTTCGTGCGCACCAAGCTCAAGAACGTGCTCTCCGGCAAGGTCGTCGACAAGACGTTCAACGCCGGTGTCAAGGTCGAGACGGCCACTGTCGACAAGCGTGACATGCAGTTCTCGTACATGGACGGCGAGTACTTCGTCTTCATGGACATGGAGACGTACGACCAGCTCCACGTCGACAGGAAGGCCGTCGGCGACGCCGCCAACTTCTTGATCGAGGGCTTCACCGCGACCGTCGCCCAGCACGAGGGCGAGGTGCTCTTCGTCGAGCTGCCCGCCGCCGTCGAGCTGACCATCCAGGAGACCGAGCCGGGCGTCCAGGGCGACCGCTCCACCGGTGGCACCAAGCCCGCCGTCCTGGAGACCGGTCACCAGATCAACGTGCCGCTCTTCATCACCACGGGCGAGAAGATCAAGGTCGACACCCGCACGAGCGACTACCTCGGCCGGGTGAACAGCTAACCGTGGCTGCCCGCAACACGGCCCGCAAGCGCGCCTTCCAGATCCTCTTCGAGGGTGACCAGCGCGGCGTGGACGTCCTGACGGTCCTCGCGGACTGGATCCGGCACTCCCGGTCCGACACCCGGCAGCCGCCGGTGAGCGAATACACGATGCAGCTGGTCGAGGGGTACGCCAAGCACGCGCCGCGCATCGAGGAGCTCATCGCGCAGTACGCCGTCGGCTGGACGATCGACAGGATGCCGGTCGTCGACCGCAACATCCTGCGCCTCGGTGCCTACGAGCTGATCTGGGTCGACGAGACCCCGGACGCCGTGGTGCTCGACGAGGCGGTGCAACTCGCCAAGGAGTTCTCCACGGATGAGTCACCGGTCTTTGTGAACGGTCTGCTCGGCCGTTTCCAGGACCTCAAGCCTTCGCTTCGGCGATAGCCTCCGGCGGCTGGGCGGTTTCGCCCGCCGGTGGGTGGGCGCCTCCGCCGGTGGCCCCCGCGGACGTACCGGCACCCGGCCACCAAAAAAGCGCCGGGGGGGGCCGGAACCCTTTGGTTCCGGCCACCCCCGGCGGCATGTTTCTGCACGGTGTGGGGCTGGCGGTCAGCCCTCTTCGTGGGAGACCGCGCGGCGCGCATCCGTGTCGAGGACTCCCCAGCTGATCAGTTGCTCGGTGAGGACCGAGGGCGACTGGTCGTAGATGACGGCGAGTGTGCGCAGGTCGTCCTGGCGGATCGACAGCACCTTGCCGTTGTAGTCACCGCGCTGGGACTGGATCGTGGCCGCGTACCGCTGGAGGGGGCCCGCCTTCTCGGCCGGCACATGGGCCAGTCGCTCCAGGTCCAGGACCAGCTTCGGCGGCGGCTCGGCGGCACCGCCCGGCGTGGTGCCCGGCAGGAGCTCCTGCACCGGCACCCCGTAGAAGTCCGCCAGCTCGGCAAGACGCTGTACGGTCACGGCTCGGTCGCCGCGCTCATACGAACCGACCACGACCGCCTTCCAGCGGCCCTGGGACTTCTCCTCGACGCCGTGGAGGGAAAGGCCCTGCTGGGTACGGATGGCGCGGAGCTTGGCCCCGAGCTGTTTGGCGTATTCGCTGGACATATAGCTCCCCGGACACTGGGACGACGTGCGGTTTTGCCGCGCGGCTGGTAACTCACTGTGAGGTTACGCAGCGTTACTCCGCCCCGTCAAGCCGAATGGTCCGGACCGACTCTTCCGTGGGAGTCGCCGACAGGTGACGCCAGCCGGTGACGTGAGTGACGCTGGAGGGGGGTGATCAGGGCCGTTGCCGGGCTGGTACCGTTGACGGCGCAAATCCGACGTCCTTTAAGGTCCGTCCCGTGAGGCGGAGAAGGAGGTCCGTTTCGTATGGACACGCAGCAGTCCGATGCGCGGCCCGTGCTCGAAGGCCCCGATATCGCGCGGGTGTTGACCCGCATCGCCCACGAGATCGTCGAGCGCGCCAAAGGCGCCGACGACGTGGTTCTCCTTGGCATTCCCACCCGGGGCGTCTTCCTCGCCCAGCGGCTCGCGGCCAAGCTCGAGGCGATCACCGACCGCAAGGTACCGGTCGGCTCGCTCGACATCACCATGTACCGCGACGACCTGCGCATGCACCCTCCGCGTGCGCTGGCCCGCACCGA
>CAMLJW010000297.1 GCA_946480485.1 uncultured Streptomyces sp.
GGAGGCGAGTTCGACGCAGGCGTTTCCATCCCCGCTGCCGGAGAAGGACGACTTCTGCCAGTTTTCGGGCGTGGTCATGAGGCGCCTCACAGTTCCTTCGCCAGTCTGTCGATGAAGTCACGCGACTGCTCGGGTTCGAGTGACGCGGCCTTCATTCTACGGAAAAGCGTTCGAAAGCAACTGAGTTGGGCCTCGGAGTCGATGAAGGCCGCGCTGTGTGGTGCGTCACGCACGACGGTATCCAGCTGGGTGACCGCTCCGCCCGCGTACACCATGGTGCTGTCGGCGCCGGCGAAACCGTCCAGGTCGAAGGGAATGACGCGCACGGTGATGTGGTCCGCTTCTGAGAGCTCAAGAAGGTGGGCGAGCTGAGCGCGTGCGGCGGCACGGTCGCCGACCCTGATGCGCAAGGCCGCCTCATGGATCACTGCTTCGTACGGGATGGGTGTGGGGTCCTCGATGATGACCTTCCGTTCCATCCGGTGTCGGACGCGCAACTCTAGGTCCGGGTGGAGGAGTTCAGGGACTCTGTGGCCCAGGATCCGACGGGCGTAGTCCTCTGTCTGAAGAAGTCCGGGGATATGCAGGAAGTTCACCTCCCAGCTGTGAGTGGCATGGTGCTCCAGCTCCGACAGGTCTAGGAATGACGTGGGTAGCAGGCCTCGGTACTGCTCCCACCAGCCTCGTGTTCGGTCGGCTGCCATCGCGGCCAACGCCTCGATCAACTCAACGTCCGTGCAAGCGTAGTGAGTGGCAAGTCGTCGTACGCGCTCCTCGCTCACGCCCGCGGTACCGAACTCAATCTGACTCATCTGAGCCGAGTCCGTCCCGAGCAGCGCGGCGGCTTCACGCCCTTTGAGTCCTGCGGCCTCACGTAGTTTCCGCAGTTCAGCGCCTAGACGCTCCTGGCGTGCGGTGGGCTGCTTCCTGCGAGCCATAACTTCCTCCCAGCCTCCAACTGCCGTGAGGCAGCGACTCGTTCGAGGGGCAAAGTATGGCAACGACTTGCATGGTCCCAAATTATGGCCCTACAGTCAGTGACGCGACGCACACGTTGCGGAAGGCCGGAACCCCGGAAGTGCACCACCCCGTCATGCCATGACGGCTGAGGCAGGGCCACCGCCCGCCCCCTGCCGCACTCCTCCAACTCCTCACATTGCGACCGGAGGTAGTCACGCATGCCCAGACCCAAGGACGATCCCTGGGAGTACACGATCCACATTCCGCAGGACGTACGCGCGGTCACTGTCTGTCGCCGTACCCTGCGCCTGATCCTCACTCTGCACGGCCTGATCCGGCTCACCGACGTGGCCGAACTGCTGGCGACGGAGCTGGTCTCCAACGCCGTACGACATACGAAGGGGCCCGCGTCGCTGGGGCTGCGCTGGCGGGATGGAGTTCTGCGCATCGGCGCCTGGGATGCCGATCCTGAACCACCGCAGCCCCGGTGCGAGTTGGCGCAGGTCGTCGACGCGGAGGAGGGGCGCGGCCTCGAACTTGTCCGGGCCTGTGCCGACGACTGGGGCTGGCATCCGTTGTGCCAGGGAGGCGACAAGGGCAAGTACGTCTGGTGCGACCTGGGTGCCGCGTGACGCGCTGATCGTCAAGGCCCTGGAGTCGGCTACCACCGAGAGCTCGAGCTACTGGAAAGGCCCCAAGGCTGACCGGTTCCGTGACGACTGGCACGGCGTGAAGCCGACCTTCGAGAAGTGGGTCGACACGCTGAACGACGCCAGCAAGTCGGCGAGCACCAGCGCCGACAACATCGAGCGTGCCACCTGATCCCAGGCGAACCGCGGATGTCACCTACCGGGGCACCGGGTCCAAGACCGTTGAGGCTCGGATCCGGTGCCCCCGGTGGCATGCAAACAGGTTTCAGATAGTCAGGTCCCCTTGTGGTACATGCGCGCCTCGGCCACCGATACCTTCTCGGGCTCATTCCGAATGGCTGCGTCGATGATTGGGCGCAGCTTCTCGACCTCCTCGCCCAGCTTCTTGTGACGGCCGTCCAACTCCCGATGCCACGCTCGGGCGTTCTTCCCGACCCAGACCTTGTCGCCACCGATCGCCTCAGTCGGAGCCTTGAGCGCCTTTTTGAAGCGCTCAACCTCTTCGGCGAGATCACTGCGCAGCTTCTCCAGGTCCGCCTTTCGTGGATTGGCAACCTTCGGCTCAGGATCCGTCACGAGTGCCACCCCTCGCTCTTCAGATTTTCGGCAGACAGAAGATCACCGTACCAAGCTTTCAGACTGACTGACGATCACGTTGCTCACGTCCTCATCACCTCATAATCTGAGCCGATGACCTCAACCGACACAGCCCGGGGCACTCCCGAATTCCTTGTGCTGCCCACCATGACCGAAGTGCCGCAAGCTCCTGACGGTTCTCCGCTCGAAGACGGTACCGTCGAGGTAACCCTTGTCCCGGTGGCCGACGACAGCGGTACGGAGCAGCTCGTCGCGCTCGCCTTCACCTCGGTGCCCCTGCTGGTCGAGGCTATGGGGGAGGAACAAAGCTGGGTCATCATCCCCACCAGCGAAGTGGAGAAGGCCCTGAGAGGATCAGGGGCCCGGGCCGTATTGATCGATCCGCAACTCGCCGACGGTGTGGGACAGGAATCCGCCAGTGGTTGACCCGAACTTCTCCGGTATCAATCCGGAAAATCTCATGAGGACCATCAAGGACCTCGAATCCGGCAGCAAGACGTTGCATGGCGTCAAATCTGGCTATTTGAGCAGATTTCAGAGGCATGGGCTGGATACAAGCAACCTGACGGAGATCGCGAAAATCGCCGGTTGGGTCGATGACGAGCTTCCCATGTTACGCCGTAGGCAAGCTCTGGCGGCAGCCATGGAACTGGACCAAGGCGGCTTCAAGGCCAAGGCCAAGGCGATGGTGCAGTTACGCGAACCCATCCCAACCGTCGGGGAGGCACGGGAGGGCGGCAAGAGGCTCGCCGAGGAGGTAGACAAGGCGGGGGAACTCGACCCGAGCAAAGCCGGTCCCGAGTTCCATCGGGTCGCCGAGGAACTGGCAAAGCACAAGGGCGACCCTGATTTCACTTCGGCGTTCTACGCGAAGATGGATCCGGAGCTTGTCAAGAATCTTCAGGTGATGATAGCCACGGCCGACGCTCCGACGGCCGAGAACGACGCCAAGGTTTTCGGCTCCGCGTTCACCACCGCGATCAACGCCGACTCCCCTGCGCCTGGGTTCGAGGAGACCGCGGCCCTGTTCCACGGCGATTTCAAGAAGGACGAACCCACCGCGGTGCTCAATCGAGCGCTGATGCAGGGGGATGACCCTGATCTCTGGGCCCTCGCCTGGAAGCACACAAAGATCGCTGTGAAGAAATTGGGCGATCCCGAGGACACCTGGTCCGATAGCGCCGGTTTGCTGGCCAGCGTCATCGGTATGCAGGCAAAGCACGCCGGACATTTCTGGGAGCAGTCACAGAGGTTTTCCGACAAAGCGAGCCAACTGTACGAGCGTCGCATCAACAGCATGACCAAGGCGGAAAAGAGAGAATTCAAGAACAAGACCAAGCGTGCCGCCAAGGCCTCCAAACAGTCCGCACGCGAAGCAGAGCGGATCCTGGCCAAGTACGGGATGGGATCGTTCTCACGCTTGATGGAAGCGTCGGTCGCCGACGGCGGCAGCTGGCTGATCAGCAAGGTACCTGGCCTCAGGCCGCCCAGCTCGACAACGCTCTTCGGGCGGGCCCTACGAGCAGGCGGAAAGTTGCCACTGGTCGGTACGGTCCTCACCATAGGCGCCACTGCCTGGGACATCGCTCAGGGTGAGGAGAAAGACGTTGCTGTCGCCGCCAATGTCGGCGGCATGGCAGCTGGTGCTGCTGGGACGGCGTTAGGGACCTGGCTAGGGACTGCAGCAGGGGCATTCCTCGTAGGAAGCCCTGTCGGCTGGGGAATCGCGGCAGGCATCGTCGTGGGTTTCGGTGCCGGTTACGTTGCCTCTTACCTCATCAAAACGACAAGAGGGAAGAGGGCCGTCAATGCAGTGACCGGTGCGGCGAAGGGTGCGGGTAAGGCTGTTGGTGACGCCGCGTCAAGCGTAAAGAACACAGTGAGTGGATGGTTCTCGTGAGGTCGATCAACGATGGCTAAGAAAAATCGCAAGCGCCGCCCCGCATATCAATATCAGCTGCCACCCAAGGCCGAGCATGCACGGCAAGCCGCTGCCAGGCTGGCTGAATTTGAGCCCAGGCCGATGCTCCCGCAACGCCGAATGATTTTAGGTGCGTTCGGCATGTTCCTGCTGTGTGTCGGCATGGTTCTTGGCCTCTGGCTCCCCGCCCACTCTCTGGTGCAGGATCTACGCTCCCGAGGAGTCACCGTCGCCGCCACTGTGACTGGTGTCGACAACAAACCCAAGTACGTGAAAGTCCGTTTGGTCCAAGGCCCCAAGAGAGGGACTGAGGTCAAGCTCGGGGATTACTCCGGAATGTATCCCGATGTACACGTCGGCGAGTCGCTGGCAGTCACTTATGACCCCAAGGACCCCCACCGCAGCCTTACCCGCGACTGGGTCACAAACCCTCCTGTGAACCTGCCGGTGTACGGTGCCTCGGCACTCGCCTTTCTGGTCCTCGCGGGGGTAGTCGCAGTCACACTCCGCCGATGCTGGATCCTGCGCACCTGGCCACCACAGCCCTCGGACCCAACCCAACCCGAACAGACCGGTTCCAAGAAAGTCCGCCTTACCAAGCCGTAGCCACATCAAACCAGCACTGCGGGCCCCGCCTTGAGGGGGCCCGCAGTCTTGGCGTCTCGGCGTGCGCAATCGTTGATCACTGCCCGAGATGGCATTTGTTTAGGGAGATAGCCTTTTTGCCGTAGTGGGTGCCTCGCCAGGTGAGTGTGGTCTCGTCCGTACACATGTAATGGCCGCAAGCCGACGCACGGTTTCCTCGCTCACGCCCGCTACTCCGGACTCGATCTGGCTCAGCCGCGCCGCGTCGGTACCTCTGGTGCGACCTGGGTGCCGTGTGACGCGTTGATCGTGTCGGGCCGGGAAGAGGGGGAGAGTTGCTGGGCCGTTCACTCCGTACAGAACGTGCCTGGTCGCCTTGCGGGAGGGTGTCAGTGGTTGATCGACTGGACTTCCTGGACGTTGATGTTTTGGGTGGTTTCGAAGGTGCCGTCCGGGAGGTCGCCGCCGGTGCCGCCGCTGCCTTCCCAGGTGATCTGCCAGGTGACGGAGGCTTTGAGTTGGTACGGTTCGCCGGCTGTGGCGCGGAGGTACGTGATGCCGCAGGGTGGGGTCTTGTCGGCGTCGCCCGTCTTGTACGGGGTGCCGATGGAGCCGTCGTCGTTGATCTCGCAGTCACCGGAGGTGGGGAAGGTCTCGGCGTCCTCGGTGCCCGGCTCCAGGTGCAGGGCGACCGGCTTCGCCGTGGTCTCCGCCCAGAGGCCCGTGTTCGGAAGCTCCGCGCGGACCTTGACCTCCTGGAAGGTGCCCTTGTCCAGCCATACCCAAGTGGGCAGGTTCACGGTGGACTTGGCTTCCGGCTTTAGCTCGATGTCGGTGTCGGGGACCTTGGTCTTGTCGTAGGCGTACTCGGCGAGAGTCTCCGGGGTGGGGGCGTTCGGTACGTCGGGGATCTCGCCGGCGTTCTGCCAGAACATGACGCGTTCGCAGTCCCACGAGGCCGGGTCGGCGGTGTCGGGGGCGACGCCGCGCCAGAAGTAGCCGTCCTTGCCGATGTTGTAGTTGTCGTAGCCCTTGGCAGGATTGAGGGTGCCGTTTTTGTAGTTGTAGGCGTCCTTGCCGTCCCGGTAGTGGTCCGTCCACAGCTTCTTGCCGCCCCAGGACGTGTGCGGGCTGACGTATCCCAGGCCGTTCGTTTCGGCGAGCGCCTTGAGCTGCTCCGGCGTGAGGACGGGCTCGTACCAGCAGGGCGGCGGCGTCCAGTTCACGTCCGTCGACGAGATGCTGCCGCGGTTGCCCCCGGTGGGGCCGCTGACCTGGGTGACCTTGATCTGGGAGACGGAGGCGGACAGCGACTTGTTCTTGGCTCCGCCGGCAGGGCCTGGCGGTTGGGTTTCCTTGCCCGACGGAGCATCGGCGTGTGCGATGCCGCCGCTCCACAGAGCTACGGCGACAGCGGCAATCGGAGCCAGGAGGCGGGAGGTCGTCGCAGTCCTCATGCCTTGCACTCCTTTGCCTTGCCCACGACCTCGATGATCGACGCCTTCCAGACCTCCGAGGAGCCGGATGGCGGGAGCATGAGCACGCTGTACTTCAGGTAGCTCTTCAGGCTTTCCTTGGTGTACAGGGTTTTCCCGGTCTTGATTTCCTTGCCGTAGTACTTGGCCTGGTTCTCACAGAAGCGCACGAGGACACCCTTGCCGTCGCTCAGCGTGGTGACGTCCTCGTCGTAGAACTTGTCTGTCCCTGTGGGGGCCCAGCCCCCCTTCACCCAGGTCTGTATCTGCTGCTTCGCGTACTGCGCGGCCTGACCGGCCGAGTAGTACTGGTACGCCGGGTCGTTCGCGTCCTGCTCGGCGAGTCCGTGGTTCAGCGCACGGAGGTAGTTCTGTGCGTCGGTGAGCGCCGCCGCGTGCTTGGTGTCGGACGGCTTGTCGAAGTCGAAGACCAGATCCAGATCGTCCGGGACGCTGATGTCCGGACTGCCGCTCGCCGACGCCGACGCCGAGGCGGACGGACTGCTCGATCCCTTGTCCGCCCCCTTGATGTCGTCCG
>CAMLJW010000298.1 GCA_946480485.1 uncultured Streptomyces sp.
GCGAAGAAGGCCAGGGTGTACACGGCCATCGCGGAGTAGATCAGCGTGTTGCTGATGTTCGCGAGGTTTTCGTTGGTCGCGGCGGCGAGGTCGGTTGCGGCGGCGAGAGTCATGTCTTCTCAGCCCCTTCGGCGGCAGGTACGACTGGGGGGTCGGCGGCTGGATCTGGGTGACAGGCGCCGTTCGGCGCACTGTCGGGCGCGCTGGGCGCCTGGTCGTGCAGGAGCCCGGCGAGGTCGCCGAGTTCCTCCGGGACCTTCGCGGACTCGCTGCGGCCGAGCCCGGCCATCTCGACGACCGTCACACCGTCCGCCCCCCTGGTCGCGCGCACCCACACGCGGCGGCGCTGGATGAAGAGGGAGCCGGCGAGACCGAAGATGGCGATGATCGATCCGGCCAGCGCCCAGCCGCTGCCCGGCTGCTGGGCGATCTGGAAGCCGCCCCACTCCTTGATGTCCTTCTCGAAGGTGATCGAGCCGGCACCGTTCGGGAGCTTCATGGTCTCGCCGGGCAGCAGCCGCTTCTTGAGCAGGTCGCCCCTGGAGTCCTTGAACTCCTTCATGTTGGTCTTCTCGAGCTGGTACACGCTCTGCGGGAGGCCCGAGTCGACGCCCAGGTCGCCGTGGTACGCGGACAGCGCCAGCACCGGGAAGTCGAGTGCCGGGAACTGCGAGAGCATCTGCCCCTTGCCGGCGCCCGCGAACGTCGGCACGAAGAAGGCGTTGAAGCCGAGCTGCTCCTTGACGCCCCGGGCGTTCGTGTAGCCGTCGAGGACCTTGACGGCACCGGAGGAGGTGACGTTGGAGTCGAGCGGCAGCAGCGGCACGGCCTGCTTGAAGACGACGTTGCCCTTGCCGTCCCGGACGGTGACGACGGGGGCGTACCCGTGGCTGACGAGGTAGACCTTCGAGCCGTCGACATCCAGCGGCCCGTTGGGCTTGATCGTGGTCGTCTTCTCCTTGCCGTCGGCGCCCTCGCTGTAGGTGACCGCGGCCTCGTAGGTGCGGGGGGTGCCCCGGTTGGGGCCGGTCCGCTCGTACGTGCCCTTGAAGTCCTTCAGGGTGAAGCTGAACGGCTCCAGGTCGTCCGGGCTGAAGAGGCTGCCGGACTTGAAGTCGTCGTACTGGGTGAGGGTGTTGGCGAACCCGTCGCCCTCGAGGACCAGTTTGTTGCCCTCGGACTTGAAGAGCTGGCCCCAGGCGAAGGCGATCAGCATCACGACCAGGGCGACGTGGAAGGCGAGGTTGCCGACCTCACGGAGGTAGCCCTTCTCGGCGGCCACGGCGTCGCCGGCCGAGTGCGCGCGGAAACGGCGCTTCCTCAGCAGCGCGAGCGCGGTCTCGCGGACCTGCTCGGGGCCGGCCTCGGTGCGCCAGGTCGTGTACGCGGGCAGCCGGGTCAGCCGCTTGGGCGCGCCCGGCGGACGGCCGCGCAGCTGGCCGACGAACTGCCAGGTGCGGGGCACGATGCAGCCGATGAGGGAGATGAACAGCAGGATGTAGATCGCCGAAAACCACACCGAGCTGTAGACGTGGAACAGGCCGAGCTTCTCGTAGACCGGAGCGAGCGTGGGGTGGTCCTGCGCGAACTGCTCGACCTTCATCTCGTCGGTCCCGCTCTGCGGGATCAGCGACCCGGGGATCGCACCGAGGGACAGCAGGAAGAGCAGGATCAGCGCGACCCGCATGGAGGTGAGCTGCCGCCAGAACCAGCGGGCCCAGCCGATGGCCTCACGGCCGGTCCACGCCAGCCACCCGACGGCACCGGGAGCGCGGGAACCGCAGAAGGAGCCGGGCATCGCCGTCTCCACGGGCGCGGTGGACAACTGCGCGCCGGCTTCGCCGAGATCGCGCGCGTCGCCCGACATGTCACCCGGCATCTCGGCGGTGTCGCTCCCATCGGTCTGCACGTCGGTGCTCTGCACGTCAGCGTTCTGCACATCAGTGTCCCGTGTGGTGCTCATGGATCAGATCCCCACCGTGAAGCCGTCGGACCAGACCTGCATCTCCTGCACGATGCGGTCCCACATACCGGTCAGCAGGAGCAGTCCGGTCGCGATCATCATGACGCCGCCGACACGCATCACCCACGCATGGTGCCGCTTGATCCAGCCGAAGGCACCGAGCGCCTTGCGGAAGGCGACCGCGGCGAGGACGAAGGGCACGCCGAGACCGACGCAGTACGCGACGGTCAGTATGGCCCCGCGGCCCGCGCTCCCCTCGTTGAAGGCCAGGGCCTGCACCGAGGCGAGGGTCGGGCCGATGCAGGGCGTCCAACCGATCCCGAAGAGCGCGCCGAGGAAGGGGGCACCCACGAGCCCGACGGACGGCCGCTTGTGGAAGCGGAACTCGCGCTGGGTGAGCCAGGGCATCAGACCCATGAAGAAGACGCCCAAGACGATCATGAGTACGCCGAGCACCCTGGACAGGGCGTCCTGGTGTTCCCGCAGGTTCTGGCCGAAGTACCCGAACAGCGCCCCGCCGGAGACGAACACGGCGGTGAAGCCGAGCACGAAGAGCGAGGCGCCCGCGGCCATCCGCCCGCGCCGGGCATCGGCCAGGTCGGTGCCGCTGACACCGGTGACGTACGAGAGGTAGCCGGGAACGAGCGGCAGAACACACGGCGAGAAGAAGGACACGAGCCCGCCGAGCACGGCGATCGGCAGAGCGAGCAGCAGGGCCCCGCTGAGGACCGTCTGACTGGGGTCGGTGGCTGCGGCGAGGAGCACCTCAGGGGCAGGGGCAGGGGCTGCGGCGAGGAGCACGTCAGGTCACTTCTCCGCGAGGACCGGCTTGAGCATACCGAGCAGCTTCTCCTCGCTGAGGGCCTGCAGCGCTCGCGCCGCGATCTTGCCGTCCCGGTCGATGACGAGCGTGGAGGGGATCGCCTGCGGGTTGAGCGTGCCCTTCTTGAAGCGGAGCATCAGCTTGCCCGTCGGGTCGTACAGGCTCGGGTACGTGACCCCGTGCGCCTTCTCGAAGGCACGCGCGGGGGTGGTGCTGGTGTCGCGGGTGTTGATGCCGACGAACTGTACGCCCTGGTCCTTGAGGTCCTCGGAGACCTTGACGAAGTTCTTCGCCTCCAGGCGGCACGGTCCGCACCAGGAGCCCCAGACGTTCAGCACGACGATCTTGCCCTTGTAGTCGGCGACGTCGAGCTGCTTGCCGTCGATGGTCTTGCCGGACAGGTCGGGAGCCGGTGTACGGCTGCTCTTCGCGACCGTGGCGATGCCGTTGGCGCCGGTGACGAAGCCGGTGTTCCCCCCGCCGCCCTGAGTCCCCCCGCTGCCGCACGCGGACAGGAGCAGCGCCGCGACGGCGACCCCTGGGGCGAGCAGGGCAGCGCGGCCAAGGGTGCGGTTCGAGCGCTGGAGAGTGGGGTTCGAGCGCTGGGGACTGCGGTTCGAGCACTGGGGGGCGCGGCGGGCGGCACTCATGTGAAAAGTTTCGCATGTCCGTTCCGGGGATCTTGGGCACCCCCCTCGCGGACGTGAACCCGCATTTCAGCGGCCTATCGGCAGCCTCTCCGGCCCCTTCGCGGAGCTCGGGTCGACGTCGTCGACATCCCCGAGGAACGGCTTGCCGGCCGACCGCGTTTCCCATGCCCCGTCCGAACGCCCCACCCGGCACAGCGCCTACGCTCCGAAGGCCTTGTCCTTCCCCTTCACCGGCTTCGCGCCCGCGAGGAGGTGGGCCGGTACGAGATCCCGGGCGGGCTCGGTGTAGCCGACGGACACGATCTTGTCGCCCCGGTACGTGAACGTCGTCAGCGAGGCGAGCGTGCACTGCCGCTTGCGCGGGTCGTGCCACAGCCGCCGCCGCTCCACGAAGCTGCGCACGATCCAGATCGGCAACTGGTGGCTCACGCACACGGCCTCATGCCCACGTGCCGCGTCCTTGGCCGCGTCCAGCGCCCCCAGCATCCGTACGACCTGCTCCAGGTAGGGCTCGCCCCAGGACGGCCTCAACGGGTTGAGGAGGTGCTTCCAGTTCCCCGGCCTGCGCAGCGCGCCGTCACCGACGCCGAAGGTCTTGCCCTGGAAGACGTTGTCCGCCTCGATCAGGCGGGGGTCGGTCGCCAGATCCAGCCCGTGTCGCTCCGCCAGGGGGCCGGCCGTCTCGCGCGCCCGCTCCAGCGGTGAGGAGACGACGTGCGTGATGTCCCGGGAGGCGAGGTGGTCGGCGACCCGCTCGGCCATCCGGCGCCCCAGCTCGGACAGGTGGTAGCCGGGCAGGCGCCCGTACAGAATCCCGTCCGGATTGGCGACCTCGCCGTGCCGCATCACGTGTACGACGGTGATGTCACTCATACTGCCGTGGCCTCCGCTGCTGCCCGCGCCGCCGCCGGAAGGGCGTCGGCGATCCGCTGGACCGCACGCTCGTCGTGCGACGTCGAGACGAACCAGGACTCGAAGGACGACGGAGGCAGATAGACGCCCTGGGCCAGCATTGAGTGGAAGAAGGCGGTAAAGCGGTACGACTCCTGCGCCTTCGCGTCTTCGTAGTTCCGTACGTCCCTGTCCGTGAAGAAGACGGAGAACATGTTGGAGGCGTTCTGCAGCCGGTGCGCCACGCCCTCCTTGGTGAGCGCGTCCGTCACCAGCGTACGGACCTGCTCGGACACCGCGTCGACCCGGTCGTACGCGGCGTCGTCGAGCAGCCGCAGCTGCGCGAGCCCGGCGGCGGTCGCGACCGGGTTCCCGGACAGGGTGCCCGCCTGGTAGACGGGCCCGGCGGGGGCGAGGTGGGCCATGACGTCCGCCCGGCCACCGAAGGCGGCGGCCGGGAAGCCACCGCCCATGACCTTGCCGAAGACCATGAGATCAGGACGTACCCCATCGACACCGAACCATCCGGCCCTGCTGGTCCGGAACCCGGTCATGACCTCGTCGGAAATATAGAGAGCACCGTTCTCGGCACAGACGTCCTTGAGCCCCTGGTTGAATCCGGGCCCGGGTGGCACGACGCCCATGTTGCCGGGCGAGGCCTCGGTGATCAGGCAGGCGATCTCGCCGGGGTGGGCACGGAAGGCCTCCCGTACGGCATCGAGGTCGTTGTAGGGGAGGACGACGGTGTCGCCGGCCTGGGCGCCGGTGACGCCGGGCGTATCGGGCAGCGCGAGGGTGGCGACCCCGCTCCCCGCGGCGGCCAGCAGGGCGTCCACGTGCCCGTGATAGCAGCCGGCGAACTTGATCACTTTCGCACGGCCCGTGAAGCCGCGCGCGAGACGGATGGCGGACATGGTCGCCTCGGTGCCGCTGGACACGAGACGAACCTGTTCGACGGGTTCGACCCGGGCGACGATCTCCTCGGCCAGCGCGACCTCACCCTCGCCGGGCGCCCCGAACGACGTGCCACGGGATACGGCTGCCTGGACAGCAGCGCTCACCTCGGGATGGCCATGGCCCAGGATCATCGGCCCCCAAGAACAAACGAGGTCTACATACTCCCTTCCGTCGGCATCCGTCAGGTACGGACCGGTGCCGGACACCATGAACCGGGGCGTACCGCCCACGGCGCGGAACGCACGCACGGGAGAGTTCACGCCGCCGGGCGTGACGGCAGCCGCACGGTCGAAAAGAGTCTGCGAAACTGGGGCTTCGTACGTATAGCTCACGCGTGCCATGGTGTCAGAAGCTTCGAAGATCCTGCGTCGAGGTGTTTGACGCACGTTTCGGCGGACGGCCGTGGGGGAGGTCACTGAGACGATGATCGGGTTGCGAGGCGGGGGTCGCGCGCCTTGGAAAAGCAGTCGGGTGGAGATATGCATCGCGGTGGCGGACTCGGCGAGGGGACCGATGACCTCGGTCCTCGGCGTGCCCGGCGGGGAAGGCACCGGCGCGAGGCGGAAGCGGCCGAGACACGGCAGACACAGAATGAGCCCGAGCAGATGGACCGGACGAGCCGGATCGATCACCCACGGGTCGGGAGCAGGAATGGTGGTCGGGTGGGGGTGACGTACAAATACTTCGGGGCCCCGGACGGCGCGACAGCCGCTCGTGTCCCGGTCTCCATGCGTCCCGAGGAACTCGGCGGCGACGAGCTCGGCATGAACGGCATGTTCACGAAGATCAAGCCGGAGACGATGGCCGCGATGGTCCTCACCGGTATCGAGGGCATACCCCTGTACAGGGTCCCCCCGCTCGAACTCGTCGTCCTCCACCCCGACTACGCCGTCGTCAGGCTCCCCATGACCGTCGTCGACCCTCTCCGCGGAATAGGCGAGGAGGCGGTGGGCGCGGCGGCCTTCATCTGGTCCACGGTCCCCGATCGCGGCGGGCCACGGGATGCCTTCAACGTGTACCAACTGCTGCACGAGTGGCAGGACTTCAGCCATCGGCTGCATGAGGCGGGGCATCAGCCGTACTGCCTTGTGTGGCCCTGAGCTGGGGTTTCTTGCGGTTTGGGCGGGGCCTTCGGGTCCCGCCCTCGTTATGATGCGTGTACGCCCGCAGCGTAAAGAGCCGGACGACTACGCGGACGAGCCGGCTGCAGGGACTGGGCCTCGCCGTTCACCGCGATGGTCGGCATTCAGCCCACGTCCTGGGTGTCTCCGATACCTTGACCGCGGTCAACTCGGGATACCGATCGATCCAGAAATCGAAGATCCATGCGGCCAAGTTCTCTGCCGACGGAGAGATACCCCCCCCCCCTCGCCTCATTCAGGTGACGGTGGTCGAGGGTGTCATCCATCCATTTCTTGAACG
>CAMLJW010000299.1 GCA_946480485.1 uncultured Streptomyces sp.
GACTCAAGGAGATCCGCAACGGCTTCGACCTGAAGAAGGAGATGGCCGAGGTCACGGACGCGGTGCACGGCCGCGAGTCCGAGTCGTCCTCCTCCTCCGCGTCCTCTTCCTCTTCCTCATCCTCATCGGGCTCCGGCACCGTCGACATGACGAAGAAGCGCGAGAGCCTCGCATCGGACGAGCGCCCGCCGTTCGACGCGGACGCGACCTGAGGCGTACGCCCCCCTGGAGCGGATGCGCTCTGTGCTCCCAGAGCCCTGCGTCACCTCCGTTTGCCTGCTCACAGCGGTCCGGACCTGACGCGTACGCGACCCACCAGCCGACCGGTTTCGCGGCTCGGTCCCAAGCTGTGGCTATCCTGCCTAGTTGTTGTGCGGACCCGAAGGACGCCCGAGGGGGGCGGGCCGCTTCGGTCCGACGAGAGCAAGGAGGCGTCCGGGCACATGGAGACGACAAGGCGGGTAGACGCGCAGGCGCCGGCCGCGGAGGACGGACAACAGGTCACCTCCGCCCGGCGCACGGTCGACGGCTACCTGCTGGCGCCCTTCCCGTGGTACGGCCTCGACGAGGCTTTCACGGGGCCGCGCTGGCTGATGAAGGTCGGCACCACCGCTGACGGTGCCGTCGAGCACGGCTCGATCGGGCACGGCGACGAGCCGTCCGTACGGAGCGAAGGGGCCTGCGGGGCGGCGAAGGACGCCAAGGAGCGGTTCGCGGTGGTGGTCACCGTCGGGGCCCACCCCGTGCGGCGCAGCGCCGACGGCACCGGGCTCCTGGAGGCCACCTCGGTCTCCTCCGCGGCCTGGCTAGCGGGGGTGGGTTTGCTGTCCTGCACCTGGCCCGGCCACCTGGACCACACCCTGCGGGACGACTGGCTGGACCAGCAGACCGAGACGGCATGGGTCCTCGCGGACGACCTCACGGGCTCCGACTGGGCGACGCTTTCCCTCCCCGTGGACGGGGTGCCCAGCACCTTCCACTACCGCGAGTCCGAGTACGGCTGGGTCCTCGCGGGCTCCACCCCGGATGGCGTCCACCTGGGGGCGTACGGGCGGGGAATGAGCGCGTACGGGCTCGGTTTCTCGGTGATCAAGGACATCGCGTCGTACGCCTAGGAGACACGCCCTAGCCGATACGCAGTCGTAGGCCCAGCCGATACGCAGGTGGGGGTGCCGTCTCTCGGGACGGCACCCCCACCTGCGTACTGAGCTCAGTCACAGCTCAGAACTTGTTGCGCGGTGTGATTCCCAACGACATGCCCGACAGGCCCCGCTGGCGGCCGCCCAGCTTGCCCGCGATCGAGCGCAGGGCTGAGCCGGCCGGGGAGCCGGGGTCGGTGAGGACGACCGGCTTTCCCTCGTCGCCGCCCTCGCGGAGGCGGACGTCGATGGGGATGGCGCCGAGGACCGGCACAGTGGTGCCCGTCGTGCGCGTGAGGCCGTCGGCGACGCTCTGGCCGCCGCCCGTGCCGAAGACGTCGACCATCTCGTCGCAGTGCGGGCAGGGGAGTCCGGACATGTTCTCGACAACGCCGACGATCTTCTGATGGGTCTGGACGGCGATGGAGCCGGCCCGCTCGGCGACCTCCGCGGCGGCCTGCTGCGGGGTCGTCACCACCAGGATCTCCGCGTTCGGGACCAGCTGCGCGACCGAGATGGCGATATCACCCGTACCCGGGGGCAAGTCGAGCAGCAGCACGTCCAGGTCGCCCCAGTAGACGTCCGCGAGGAACTGCTGGAGCGCGCGGTGGAGCATCGGACCACGCCACACCACCGGGGCGTTGCCCGGGGTGAACATGCCGATCGAAATGACCTTCACTCCCTGCGCGGACGGCGGCATGATCATGTTCTCGACCTGGGTCGGACGGCCGTCAACACCCAGCATGCGCGGCACGGAGTGGCCGTAGATGTCCGCGTCGACCACGCCCACCTTCAGGCCGTCCGCCGCCATCGCCGCCGCGAGGTTGACCGTCACGGACGACTTGCCGACGCCGCCCTTGCCGGAGGCCACCGCGTAGACACGCGTGAGCGAGCCCGGCTTTGCGAACGGGACCTCGCGCTCGGCCTGGCCGCCGCGCAGCGCGGCCGCCAGCTCACGGCGCTGTTCGTCGCTCATCACGTCCAGCGTGACGTCGACGCGCGTGACACCGTCGACCGCCGCGATCGCCTGCGTCACGTTCTCCGTGATGGTCTGGCGCATCGGGCAGCCGGAGACGGTCAGATACACGGTGACCGCGACCGCACCGTCCGCACCGATCTCCACCGACTTGACCATCCCCAGCTCGGTGATGGGTCGCTGGATCTCGGGATCGTTCACCGTCGCCAGTGCTTCGCGCACCGCGTCTTCCGTAGCCATACGGACGATGGTACGGCGCTTGCACCCACGCCCGGAAAGCCCGGTCAGTGGTCGCTTACATCACGCCCGTGCGGGTGTTCCGCCGGGAATACGACACGTCCGTCCGGCCGGTGCTCGTCCAGCTCCCTGACCAGGTCCTCGAGCTCGGAGCGAATCCAGTCCCGGGTGGCGACCTCACCGAGGCCGGTGCGCAGCGCGGCGATCTCGCGGGTCAGATACTCGGTGTCCGCGATCGACCGTTCGTTCTGCTTGCGGTCCTGTTCGAGGTTGACCCGGTCGCGGTCGGCCTGCCGGTTCTGCGCGAGCAGGATCAGCGGGGCGGCGTACGAGGCCTGGACCGAGAGCATCAGGGTCAGGAAGATGAACGGGAACTGGTCGAATCGCAGCTCCCTGGGCGCCGCGGTGTTCCACAGCACCCACAGGATGATGACCACCGTCATCCAGACGATGAACCGCCCGGTGCCCAGGAACCGCGCGATCCGCTCCGACAGCCGTCCGAAGGCCTCCGGGTCCCACTCGGGCATCAGCCTGCGCCGCGGCGGCAGCGGCTGGTCGAGCCGGATACGCGGCCGCGCGGTGGCACCCATGGGGACCCGATCGCGGGGGTCGCGTTCAGGAGCCACGGTCGCCCCCCTTGGCCATCCCGGTTCCTTCGGCCGCCTCCTCGGCCAGGTGGAACTCCGTCTCGCGCCAGTCGTCGGGCAGCATGTGGTCGAGTACATCGTCCACGGTGACCGCCCCGAGCAGCGAGCCACTCTCGTCGACGACGGGCTCCGCGACCATGTCGTACGCCGCGAAAAAGCCGGCCACCACGGGCAGCGCGGCCTCCGGGGCCAGCGGCTGGAGATCGTCGCCGAGGAGCGCACCGACCAGCGTGTACGGAGGCTCGCGCAGCAGCCGCTGGAAGTGGACCATGCCGAGATACTTGCCCGTCGGAGTCTCGTCGGGTGGACGGCACACGTACACCTGGGCGGCCAGCGCCGGGGAGAGGTCGGGGTTGCGGACCCGGGCCAGCGCGTCGGCGACCGTCGCGTCCGGCTGCAACACGATCGGCTCGGTGGTCATCAGGCCGCCGGCCGTCCGCTCCTCATACGCCATCAGCCGCCGCACGTCCGCCGCCTCGTCCGGGCGCATCAGCTTGAGCAGCCGCTCCTTGTCCTCCTCCGGCAGCTCGGCCAGCAGGTCGGCCGCGTCGTCGGGGTCCATCGCCTCCAGGACGTCGGCCGCGCGCTCCTCCTTGAGCTTGCCGAGGATCTCGATCTGGTCGTCCTCGGGCAGCTCTTCGAGGACGTCGGCGAGCCGGTCGTCGTCGAGGGCGGCGGCCACCTCGGCGCGCCGCTTGGCCGAGAGGTGGTGCAGGACGTTCGCGAGGTCGGCCGCGCGCAGCTGCTCGAAGGTGGCGAGCAGGCTCTCCGCGCCCTGCCCGTGCTCCTCCAGGGAGAACCCGGTCACGGCGGACCACTCGACGGTGAGCGTCTCGCCTTTGCTGCGCCGGAAGGCGCCGCCCTTCCCCTTCCGTACGAAGACCCGGTCGATCTCCCAGTCCCTGCGGGCCGGCAGCTGCTGCACCGACACATCCAGGACCGTCACCTCCTCGCCGGTATCGACGAGCCGTACGCGCCGGTCGAGCAGCTCGCCGAGCACGAGCCGTTCGGTGGGCCGCTGCTCGAATCGCCGCATGTTCAGGACACCTGTGATGATGACCTGGCCCGACTCGATGCCGGTCACGCGGGTCATCGGCAGGAAAACGCGGCGGCGTGTGGACAGCTCGACGACCAGGCCGAGCAGCCGGGGCGGGCGGCGTCCGACGCGCAGCATGGCGACCAGGTCGCGCACCCGGCCCACCTGGTCGCCGTTCGGGTCGAAGACGGCGACGCCGGAGAGGTGCGAGACGAAGATCCGGGGGGCGCCTGCGGCCATGCCGCGCCTCCTTTTCGCACTGCTTTCGTCCTGCTTCTGCTTCTGCTTCTGCGTACTGCTTCTGCCTACTGCCTGGTATTGGCCGGATTTCCCCATTGTCCGGTCGGATGGCCTTCAGGCTAGCCCGTCCCGGTCGGATACGCCCTGGTGAGCGGTCCGGAAGGACTGGATCCGATGGGCGTGGGCGGCACCGGTACGCTGCCGTACGCCGTTGAGGAGCCCCCGCACGAGAGGCAGCCCACCTGTGACTGGATTTCCCCAGGGTCGTACCCACAGGGCCGCGCTGGCGAGCGCGATGTGCGCACTGGTGCTGACAGGGACAGCGCTGACGGGCTGCGGTGGCGAAGACCCGGACGCGGGCACCAACGGCGTCGGCAAGCTCTCCGCCGACAAGATCCAGGCCAGGACGACCCAGGCGGCCTGGGGCGCGAACGCGGTCCGTCTCTCCGGCGCGGTGGTCAGCAACGGGCGGACTTACAAGCTCGACATGCGCCTCAAGTCCGACGGCGGCACCGGTTCGGTCACCTCGAAGGGCACGACGTTCCGGCTGCTGCGGGTCGGCGGGCATCTGTTCCTGAAGGCCGAGGCGGAGTTCTGGGACCACGAGGAGGGCGACAAGGGCGGCGACAGCCACCGGGACGCGGAGGCCGCCGACAAGCTCGCCGGCATGTACGTCAAGGTCCCGCCAGGCGACCCCGCCCACAAGCGTTTCAGCGGCTTCACGGACAAGCACATACTCCTCGACAGCCTCCTCACCCTGCACGGCACCCTGGCCACGGACGGCCACTACGAGCAGTCCGGCATCCGCACGATCCGCATCACCGGCGACAAGGGCTCCGGCGGCACGCTGGACGTCTCCCTGGAGGGCAAGCCCTATCCGCTCCGGCTGGTCCGAGCAGGCGGCGCCGGAACGCTCCGCCTCACGGAGTGGGGCAGGGACTTCGCTCTTGAGGAGCCGGAGAAGAACGAGATGGTGGACTACGGGCGGCAACTGCCGACGTCGTAAGGGCTGCCGCGCGCCGTCGGGGGCGCGGGGCCGCCCCCTATGCGGCTCCGCCGCGCGGGCGCGACCAGCCGCGGCGGACCGACAGTCTCTGAACCGGCCTTCCGGCGGAGCTCAGCGGCGCTTTCGGCGGAACAAGAGCCGGTGAAGCCCCGCAGGGACGGGCTGCCGCGTCGTCGCGGACGTCGGCAGGGGCGGGGCAGCGAGCGAGCTGTCGGGCAGCTCGGCCCGGTCCCCCGTCGGTTCCAGGCGGAACACCCGGCACTCGCGCGCCCACCGCTCGGGCATGGCCTCACTGTCGCGCGCGTTCAGACGCTTGCCCTTCAGCTCGGCGACCGCCGCGTCCCACTCGGGGGAGCGGGGGGCCAGTTCCACGACGCTCGCCGACCAGGAGACGAGCCGCCCGCCCTTGTCCTTGCTGCGTACGGTGACCACCGCATCGCCGCCGTCGACCAGCCCCGGCAGCGGCTGCTCGCCGGGCCCGTCACCTACGAGACACACCGCCCCGTCGTGCCACACATGCCACAGCGCGCGGGCCGGCACCCCGTGTCCCTCCACATGGAGCGCCGGTACGCCATGGCCCCGAACCCAGATGAGCCCGGACTTCTTGGTGGCCTCCTCGACGAGGGCGCGGCCGAGCAGGTGATCCGTCATGGGACCAGCCTAGCCGGGGGGCTTCACAGCCAGCCGTTGCGCTTCAGCGTGCGGTGGATCGCGAAGCAGATGGTCACGGTCAGCCCCATCACCATCGGGTACCCGAACCGCCAGTGCAACTCCGGCATGTGATCGAAGTTCATGCCGTACACCCCGCACACCATCGTCGGCACGGCGATGATCGCGGCCCAGGACGTGATCTTGCGCATGTCCTCGTTCTGCGCGACCGAGGCCTGCGCGAGGTTCGCCTGGAGGATCGAGTTGAGGAGCTCGTCGAAGCCGAGGACCTGCTCCTGGACGCGGGCGAGGTGGTCGGCGACGTCCCGGAAGTACTTCTGGATGTCGGGGTCCACGAGCCGCATCGGCCGCTCGCTCAGCAGCTGCATGGGCCGCAGCAGCGGCGAAACCGCTCGCTTGAACGCCAGTACCTCCCGCTTGAGCTGGTAGATCCGCGCCGAGTCGACTCCGCGTGAGGTCCCGCCCTTGCGCCCCGGCGAGAACACCGAGGTCTCGACCTCGTCGATGTCGTCCTGCACGGCGTCGGCGACCGCGATGTACCCGTCGACGACATGGTCGGCGATGGCGTGCAGCACGGCCGACGGGCCCTTGGCGAGCAGCTCGGGGTCGTCCTGGAGGCGGTGCCGGAGCGCCCGTAGCGAGCCCTGGCCGCCGTGCCGGACGGTGATGAAGAAGTCCCGGCCGGTGAAGCACATCACCTCGCCGGTCTCGACGACCTCGCTGCTGGCGGAGAGCTCGTCGTGGTCGATGTAGTG
>CAMLJW010000300.1 GCA_946480485.1 uncultured Streptomyces sp.
CGTTCGGTGTGAACGTCGTCGTCAGCGAGAACGCCTGCGCCTGCTGGTCGGGCATCTTCATGCTCAGGTAGTACGGAGGCACCGCGCTGCCCGACTTGTTGGTCGGGTCGTCCGGCACCTGCCAGACCTCGCTGCCGCTGAGGAACGTCGTCGCGTCCTTCACGTGGTAGCGGGTCAGCAGCTCGCGCTGGACCTTGAACAGGTCCTGCGGGTACCGCAGATGGGCCAGCAGCGAGTCGGAGATGTCGTCCTTCGGCTCCACCGTGCCCGGGAACGCCTTCATCCAGGTCTTCAGGACCGGGTCCTTGGTGTCCCACTGGTAGAGCTTGACCTCGCCGGTGTACGCGTCGACGGTCGCCTTCACCGAGTTGCGGATGTAGTTGACCTGGTTCTGCTGGGCGACCACCGTGCGCTGACTGTCCTCGTCCGTAAGCGCATCCGTGGTGGTGGTGCCAAGTGTCGTGCGCGATGCGTACGGATAGTCGTTCGTGGTGGTGTACGCGTCGACGACCCACACCACCCGCTTGTCGACGACGGTCGGGTAGGCGTCACCGTCGATGGTCAGCCAGGGTGCGACCGCCTCGACGCGCTCCTTGGGCGTGCGGTTGTAGAGGATCTTCGACCCCTCGCCGATGGCACCGGAGTACAGCATCTGCGGCTCGCTGAAGGCGGCCGCGTATGCGGCCCGGTTCAGCGGGTTCGACAGGTCGATGCCGCCCTCGCCCTTGTACTGGTACGTCTTCTGGCCGCCCGCCTCCTCGTAGTCGAGCTCCTTCTGGGGCCCGCCCACGATCGAGTACTGGGTGGTCTTCTCGCCGAAGTAGATGCGCTGCTGGTAGTCCTTGTTGAAGGTGCCGGTGGTGGGCAGGCCCTGCTCGGTGAAGGCCGGGGAGCCGTCGGAACCCTGCTGGATCTCTGTGCCCTTGGCCGCGATCGCGCCGTACCCATGCGTGTAGATGAAGTGCTGGTTGATCCAGTTCTTCTTGTCGACGCGGCCGAGGTTCAACTCACGCAGACCGATGATCGTGTCCTGGCCCTTGTACCGGTCGACGTCCAGCGTTGTGGGGAACTGGTAGTACTTCCGCTCCTGCTCCAGCTGCTGGAACGTCGGCGAGACCACGTTCGGGTCGTTCAGCCGGTAGCTCGCGACTGAATCGGCCTGATCGCGCTGCTGCTTGGCGTTGCCGCTGTCGCCTGTGCCCGAGATCTCATCGATCTTCACGCCGTCGATGCCATACGCCTTGCGCGTCGCCTCGATGTTCTTCTCGATGTACGAGGTCTCCTTGGCCTGTTCATTCGGCTTGACCTGGAACTGCTGCACGATCGCCGGGTACAGCCCGCCGATCAGCACCGCCGAGAGCACCAGCAGACCGAAGCCGATCAGCGGCAGCTGCCAGGTGCGCCGCCACAGCGTGGCGAGGAACAGGAGCGCGCAGATCACGGCAATGCAGAACAGGATGGTTTTGGCGGGCAGATACGCGTTCGCGTCGACGTACCTGAGGCCCGTCCAGTTGCCCGTCGCCTTGAAGTCGCTGGACTTCACCGCGAGTCCGTACCGGTCGAGCCAGTACGCGACCGCCTTCAGCGCGACGAAGAGGCCGAGCAGCACCGAGAGATGACCGGTGGCCGCGGCCGTGGCACGCGAGCCGGGGCTGGTGATCCGCAGTCCGCCGTACAGGTAGTGGGTCAGCGCGGCGGCGATCACCGACAGGATCGCGGCAGCGAAGCCGAAGCCCAACAGGAAGCGGTACCAGGGCAGGTCGAAGACGTAGAAGGCGACGTCGAGGTGGAACTGCGGGTCCTTCTGGTCGAAGGGCACGCCGTTCACCCACATCAGCCACGTACGCCACTCGCCCGCCGAGGAGGCACCCGCGATCAGCCCCGCCAGGGCAATGATCCCGAGCAGGACCCACTTCTTGTGCGGGGCCACACCCATCCGGTAGCGGTCGAGGCTCTGCTGCTCCATCGACATGGCGCTCAGCGGTGGCCTGAGCCGGTAGGCCAGCCAGATGTTCACGCCGACAGCCGTGGCCATCAGGAGTCCGAACACGCAGAACAGGCCGATCTTGGTCCACAGGGTCGTCGTGAAGACGGATGAATACTTGACCGACCGATACCAGAGCAAGTCCGTCCAGAACCCCGCGAACATGACGAAGGCCATGGCCAGTACGGCCAGGATGCCCAGTGTCATGAGCAGGGTCCGGACACGCCGGGACGGTCGGCCCACTCTGATCCGTGGCCCCGTCGGGCCTCCGCCGCGGTCCGGCATCTGGAAAGCCAAGGTGCGCACCTCGAAGTTCGCTGTTGGTCTCTTGGGCCCGGCGAGCGCAGGGCCACGTCTATGCAACTTACTGATGCTTTACTCGGTTCCCGGTTCCGGGGTCGAACGAGGCAGGATTGTGACCATGTCCAACACCGCCTCCACAGGCACCCCCATGGCGGCCGGCCCTCTGACCCGCGCCGTCCTCGAGATCGACGAGTACGTCTCCGGGCTCGGCTGGGGCCGGCCCGCCCGGCTCTTCGCACTCGTCGACACTGCTCAGCTGCGCTCCCAGGAGCCAGATCTCGCGAAACGCCTCGGCCTTGGCGACGACGCACCCGACGGCGCTCTCACACCCATCGAACAAGATGAACTCCCCGCGGGCAGCCCGCTGGACGAGTTCCTCGGCACCATCGCCTGGCCCGACGCCGTGGCCGGCTGCGCCCTCTCCGTGGAGCGGCTGATGCTGCCGCCGTCCGCGGAGGCGTCCGTACCGGACGGGCTCGACGAGGCACGTCTGGCGAAGTGGGTCGCCGAGCACCCCGAGCGCCAGGAGGTCCGGATGACCGTCGCGGTACTGCGCGGCGGCGAGCGCGAGTCGGCGCTCCGGCTGCGCGAGAAGGACTCGCCGACCGAGGTCCTCACCGGCTCCGACCTGGTACCGGGACTGGCAGAGGCACTGGCGGCGACGTTCGCGCAGTAGGACTCCAGAAGGGCATCAGGGCCTGTTCTGAGTTTCGGGCCGGCGCAGGGAGCGGGGCATGGTGCGTGCGATCGCAGGGCGCCGGAACGTCCTCGGTGGAGGCCCCCCTGCTGGTCGAGTCGCTGTGACCTGCGGAAACCTCGAACGACCGAGGAGTCTGGTGACGTGCCCTCAGGTCAATTCCTGCACGTCACAGCACCTCATTGCGGCAGCTGCGACTACGAGTGCCGCGATCGCGTTCGCACCCGACAAAGCCCTACTGGCTCTGGGTGCACTTCGGCAGGTCGGCCGTGTCGCGGCCGCGGATGTCCTCGAGTGCGTTCATCGCGTCGTCGATGGTGTCGACCTTGACGAGCGTGAGCCCCTTGGGGACGTCGCGGGCGGCGGTCGCACAGTTGTCCTTGGGCGTCAGGAAGTACTGGGCGCCCTTGTCACGGGCGCCGATCGTCTTCATCTCGATGCCGCCGATGGGGCCGACCTTGCCGTCGTCGTCGATGGTGCCGGTGCCGGCCACGAACGTGCCGCCGGTGAGGTCACCCTGAGTGAGCTTGTCGACGATGCCGAGCGCGAACATCAGGCCGGCGCTCGGGCCGCCCACGTCGGCGAGCTTGATGTCGATGGCGAACGGGAACGTGTG
The DNA here is from genome assembly GCA_946480485.1 of uncultured Streptomyces sp. Next base: position 3,601 of record CAMLJW010000300.1, read on the forward strand.
GTCGGTGCCGGCCTCGATGCCGACGATCGCACGCTCCTTGCCCTCGTCGTCCGACTTCGTCGTGGTGATGGTGACGTCCTTGGTATGGGTCGCCGTCCGGTTCTCCTTCTCCGCGGCGGCCTGCTCCTTGGCGGGCACGATCGTGAAGACGACCTTCTGGCCCGGCTTGTGCTTGGTGACGAACCTCGCCACCTCGTCGTACGCCGTGACGGTCGTACCGTCCACGGCCTTGATCACGTCGCCCGCGTGCAGCTTGCCCTCGGCCGGGCTGTCCTTGAGCACCGAGGAGACGATGGTCCAGGACTTCACCGGGATGTCCAGCTCCTTGAGTGCCGCGACCTTGGCGCTCTCCTGGGAGTGGCTGAACTCCTCGGCGTTCTCCTGCGTCGACTGCTCCTCCGTCTTGCCGTCGGGATAGAGCGTGTCGTGCGGGACCACCTTGTTGTCGTGCGCCAGCCAGCCGTACACGGCCTCTACGAGGTTCATTTTGTAGTCGGCACTCGTGACCCGGACCGTCGTCATGTTGAGGTGACCGGTCGCCGGATAGGTCTTGCGACCGGAAATCTGGAGCACCGGCTCGCCGTCGTGCTCGCCGAGCGTGTTCACCGTCGGGCCCGGCGACATCTGCGAGTAGGGCACTGTGATGAAGACTCCCGCGCACAGGAGCGCGATCAGCATCAGGGTGGAGGCGAGCATCGTCGCGGTGCGGCGTGGCATGGAACGACAGTACGGTAGCAGCCTGTGAGCGCACCGTCGGGGCCGCCCGTACAGGGCCTCAGGGCCCGGTCAGGCCTCCGGACGCGACTTCTCCATGGCCTCGCGGAAGCGCGTGTAGCCCGCGAGCTCGATGCCGTCCCCCATGGTCTTGCGGTTCCGTCCGGCCCAAGAGCCCCACAGCCCGGCCCCGACCGCAGCCAAAAACGGAATGAGCAACCAGGCGAGCGCCGCCATGCCGACCTCCCAACCCCATGAGCGACCGCAACTGACTGATCAGCAGATTAACCATCCACCTGTTCAACGCTCACGCCAGGGGTCGGGTTACGCAACCGGAAGACAAGCCCGGACCGCGGGCCCGCACTGGGTCAGCAGGCGCCGCCCCGCCCTCTCGTCGCCGGGCCACCACTTCTCGACGACGGCGCTACGCGCCGACCCACTCTTCGGTGCCGTCGGAGAACTTCTGGTGCTTCCAGATGGGCACGTCGTGCTTCAGGTCGTCGATCAGCCTGCGGCATGCTTCGAAGGCCTCGCCGCGGTGGGGACACGAGACGGCGACGACGACGGCGAGATCCCCGACCTTGAGGTCCCCCACCCGGTGAACGGCCGCAAGCGCCCGCACCGGATACTCAGCGACGACCTTCTCGGCGATCCGCCGCATTTCCGACTCGGCACTGGGGTGGCACGAATACCCCAGCGCGTCGACGTCCGCTCCCTCGTCGTGGTTCCTGACCGTCCCCACGAACAGCGCGGTCCCTCCGGCGGCATCGTCCCCGACGGCCCGGAAGACCTCGTCCACGGAGAGGGCTGTCTCCCTGATCGCCACCAGCTTGACGGGTTGGTGCGCCGCCTGCTCACCGAGGTGATCGTTCATATGCGCCATGCGCCCATCGTGCCCCACCCCACCGACAGCAGGGAAGCGTTCCCCCGGCCGCGCGCGTGCCCGCTGGGAGCCTTCTACAGGACAGGCCCCATCACCTCGCAGTGCCGCCCACGCACCACGGCCGTCCGGCACTCGCGGGCAGGCCACCCGGCAGCATCCCCCCAGACCAAGCCACGTACCAGCACGGTCCCGCCCACCCCACGCCAGCCCTGGGGGGATGAGCGGGGTTCTGGGGGCGTAGCTCGCAGAGATGGGAGGGTAGGGGCGGCCAGGGCGACCGCATCCTCCAGCCGCTCGGCCGCGGCCTCCCCGCGCCGGCCAGGTCAGATGCGCCGCCGAGCCTTTCGCGCCCGCCGGACAAGGGCTGCCGTACCCAGCAGCGCAACCGTCGCCCCCGCGGCCCCCGCCGCCGTCGCGTCCTTGCGGCCAAGCCGGCGCCCGGCCACCGTGTGCCGCCCGGAGACCTCCTCCAGAAGCTCGGCAAGGACCTCTTCGTTGGTCCATTGCGGCCGCCACCCCGCGTCGTGGAGCCGACTCCCGCTGACGACCCAGGGGTACATCGTGTACGCGAGGTCTCCGGCCGGCGACGGCGTGAGCCCGATCCGGTGGAGCCGGGCCGCAGCGCCCAGAGCGACGGCGGAGGGCAGCTCCATCCGCCGGATCCCGCTGAGCTCCTCGACCTCCTCCTGCTCCAGCCAGCCGTCGCACCCGACGGCCAGTTCCCCGTCGGCCTTCTCCAGGGCGGCGTACTCCAGCGCTCCGCACAGGTCCTCGACGTGGCAGAACTGCCACGCGGGCCGCGATCCGGCGACGACCAGCAGCCGGGGCGACTCGAAGTAGCGCGTAAGGGCCGTGTCGGTCCCTCCGACGAGCACGGCGGGCCGTACGACGGTGACGTTGAGCCCGGGGTGCGCGCGGGGCGCCCGCCGGGCGAGCCGCTCGACCTCCAGCAGGTCCCCGACGCCCGTGGCCTCGGCGGTGGCCCGCAGTTCGGCGTCCTCGGAGAGGGGCAGTTCGTTGTCGGGCAGTGCTCCGTAGACCATTGCCGAGGTGCACAGCACCACACGGTGGACTCCGGCGGCGGCCGCGGCGGTGAGCACCGTCTGGGTGCCGCGCACGTTGTACGCGGTCCGTGCCGCCGGGTCGGTCTCCAGGTCGAGGTCGAGCGCCAGATGCACCACGACGTCGGCACCGCGCAGCTTGTCGGCGATCGCGGGGTCTCGGATGTCCAGAATGTGCCACTGGGCCGCCGCGCACTCGCCGCGCCGCTCGTCGATGGCGATGACCTGCTTGATGTCGTCACTGGCGGCGAGCCGCTCGGTGAGCAGCGCGCCGACGCCGTCCGCGGCGCCGGTGACCGCGACGACGGGGCCGCGCACGGCCGGACTGGTCGAGGGGTTTCGCGCTGCGCGAACCTGCGGATCTGGGGAACTCACCGGGCGTCTCCAGCG
>CAMLJW010000301.1 GCA_946480485.1 uncultured Streptomyces sp.
GCGGGTCACGGGCCCGGCCGACGAGCACGAGGGTGCGCTCGACGTCGGGGAGGCCCGGGGCCCCTACGGCGCCCGGGTCGCCGACCGCTGCGGTGACGACCCACGGCGCGCCGCCAGGCCGTCCGTCGAGGGCGTCGGGCCACTCCGGTGCCGCGGCGTCGGGGACCAGCGGTTCGCGGAGGGAGACGTTGACGTGCACCGGTCCCGGCTCTCCTCCTGGTGCGGCAAATCCCGGACCGCCCTGATCACTTCTTCGCAGTGCCGTTCCGCCTCCGCGAAGGACAACCCCTCCATCGCGGCGTCCCGGGCCAGCCCATAGTGCACCTCGGCCGAGGCGAGTAAGCATTCGGTTCCGCCGTTGCGAAGGTGACGGGCGATCTCCAGTCGGCGTTCCAGCGGCATCCCGTCCAACGAGCCGGACATGAGCACCGCCGCGATACGGGCCCTCCGGGACCGCATCTGCTGAGGTGTCTGCCGGTCGTACACCACACCCCACAGGGCGCTGTGCTCGAACCGATAACAGTCGGATGCGTCCAAGCGCGCCCACCCGGGAGGCTGGGTCGGCAGGATCAGGCGGTGCTGAGCGGCGATGAGCCGCAGCCGCTCCATCACTTCGTCGTGCGGCGCTCCCCTGACCTCGGCAACCGTACGCGACAGGAACGTCTCGCCCTGAGTCGCCCCGATCACGAGCAGTTCGCGATCCAGCTCGGTGAGCAGCCGAAGACGGTCTTCCACCACTCGCGACAGACTGCTGGGCAGCTCGACGACGGGCCCGTCGTCCGGATGCCACTCCTCCAGACAGAGGGTGACGAAGACGGCGTGGCCGGCCGTCAGCCGACTCAGCTGCTCCGACAGAGCCGGCGGAGCCTCCGGATGCCGGGAGCGCACCAACTCGGCGACCGCGTCCTGTGGCAGGCCCTTCAGCATCCGCCGTCGCAGGAGTTGGTCCTTCGCCCAGTCGTGCAGCAGATCCTCGACCGTGGATCCCGGCCCGTCGACGTAGGCCCCGTCCGTCGTGTGGCTGAGCACCAGACCGAGCGGCTCGCCGGGCAGCCGCCGGAGCAACCGGTCAAGGACCAGCAAGCTGCTGGGATCGCCGTGTTGGATGTCGTCGATGAGCACGACCGTGGGCGGCCCCTGCCGTACGAGATCCAGCAGGGCGTCCACGATCTGCGCAGCCGCGCCCTGCTGGAAAGGCAGCAGGCTGTCGAACGGCATCGAGCCAGAAGCGAGGGACGCTTCCGCGACTTCCTTGCCAAGGGTGAACAGCGCCCCCAGGCCGGGCACGATCGCGGACAGGACCTCCGGCGCAGAGCGGAGGACGCCCTGACCGGTGAAACTCCGTAGCCGACGGAAGATGCCCGGCTGCTTGACCTCCTGATCCCGCGCCAGCTGCAGGAGCAGTTCGACAATCGCTCCGTAGTGCAGCCCTGCCCCGATCGACGGCTGACACCGTACGGATACGACACGACAGACGCCCGGCCCGTGAGAGGCGGCGACCTCCGCCTCGAACGCTCGAAGCAGCGCCGACTTACCCATGCCCGAGGCGCCGTCGACCACGAGCGCCCGGCCACCGCGCCCTTCGGTCACGTCCGCCATCAGCGAGCGCAGCTCGTGCATGTGCTCCACGCGGTCGACAAACCCGGTCCGCACCCCAGCCCCCGTCTCGGTCATCTGTCGTGGAACTTCCGTACCCGCAGCGTTACTTGTCACCCACGGTAGATCATGCGAGACGCATCTTTGATACTCGGTTCAGCCATGTTGGCTACCGACTTGTTGTGGGGCCCTGGCTCGTTGGGCCGGGGTCCGCCGTGGATCAGGACTGGTTCGCCGTGTCGCTCTTCCCCTTCAGCGACGCCGCGACCCGTTGCGTCAGCTTCTTCGCGCTCGCGGCGCCGTTGTCGCTGCCGTCCGTGGACAGCACGCTGACGACCGCGGTGCCCACGCGGGCGGCGATCAGGGTGGTGCCGCTCTCCCAGGCGCTGTCGGTGAGGGTGATGGTGTAGGCCTCGTCACCGAGCCCGGCCGTGGACGTTCCGGTCACCGTCACCTTGCTGTGGGTGTCGGAGTCCGTGTAGCTCCCGCACTGGGCGACGACCTTCGCCAGGTCCTTCATCACGCCCGCCGAGGTCGTGCCGCGGTAGACGTCTATCTCCTGGTCGAGTTCGGCGGACGTGTTCTTGTTGATGTACGAGTTCTGCGCGAACGACACCCCCTCGACTCCGGTGAGGTCGATCCAACTCGTGGCACCGAGGTCGGCGCAGTGTGGCTTGGCGATGCTCTTGGTGGCAGGCGGCCGGTACGTGTCGCCGGTGTCCCGGGCAAGGCCGGCGTCGGCGGCGAATCCGGACGCGAAGTACGACGCGGGCGCCAGGGCCTTCTTCAGCTGCGTACCCGTCATCAGACCCGCGTTGGGGTCCTTGGCCTTGGCAGGCTTGGTGGCTGTGGCCGAGTCGCCGGAGGAACCGGAGGAGTTGGAAGTGCCGGAGGAGCAGGCAGCCAGGGCCAGCGGGAGTGCGACCACGGCGGCGAGCACCTTGACAGCACGGGACGGGAGACGCATGGAAGTCCTTCAGAAGTCGCGCAGTACGCCGTACCGGGGCCGGGAACTTCGCAGGTCCAGGAGCCGGCAGGCGGGGCCCTGTGATCACCGAGCCCGAGCAGACCCTAAGGAGCCCTTGTCCATGGACAGGTGTGCAATTGCTCAAAGCTCGGTCAAAGCACCGCCATATCATGAAGATTTGCCGCGTTTGGGGTGAGTCTTGTGATGCTTGAGGAAGTGGCTTCCTGAACGCTGATCATGCCGGCGCCCCGGCCATCCGCCGCACCGCCTCCGTGAGCAGGGAGAAGTCGCCGGGTTCAGCCGTACGTGGCCGGAGCCGCCCGTGCCGAAGGTGATGCCCGGGTGGAGGGCGACCCGGCCGCGGTCCAGGAAGCCGGACGCCGGGTCGTTGCCGAGAGGCGGGGCGCGGCTGTCCGGCCACGCCGGATACATGGCCTGGGACGGCCCTCGGGCTGCCCGCCCGAAGTCATCGCTCAGCCGCCCACCGTGAAGCCGCCCAGCGTGAAGCCGATCACCGAGCCGCCGCCCTCCCGCCGGCGGACGAACGGCGCCCCTCCGTGGGCCGTCGCCACCTCCCGCACGATCGCCAGACCGAGCCCGGAGCCGGGCAGGCTACGGGCGTCCGGCGCGCGGTAGAACCGGTCGAAGACCCGGACGAGGTCCTCCTCCGCGATGCCGGGGCCGCGGTCGAGGACCTCGATACGAACGGGGCCGCCGCCACCGGTCACCACGATCTCGATCGGCTCGCCCCCGCTCCCGCCCGTGCCCCGACCCTCACCCCGGTCGAACTTCGCCGCGTTCTCCACCAGGTTGGACAGCGCCCGCTGCAGCGCCGCGGGCCGACCGTTCACCACGGTGTCGTCGCCGATCACCCGCACGGTGACGTCCCATCCGGTCCGCCGCCGTGCCGCCACCGCCACGTCCTCGGCGATGTCGGCGACAGCGACCCGCTGGAGCGGCTCGGCGTTCGGCTGGCCGGCCGCGAGGTCGACCAGTTCGTTGACCAGATCGGTGAGTTCGCGGGACTCCTGGGCGAGGTCGGCGACCAGTTCCTCGCGGGCGGCGGGCGGGAGTTCGTCGATGCGCCGGAGCATCGAGATGTTCGTACGGAGGGAGGTCAGCGGCGTACGCAGTTCGTGGCCCGCGTCCTGGACGAGGCGCCGCTGGTCCTCCTCGGACTGGGCGAGGCGGCCGAGCATACGGTCGAAGGAGCGGCCGAGGCGGGCGACCTCGTCGCGCCCGGCGACCGGCACCTGGATCCCGAGCCGCCCGGTGCGCGCCACGTCCTCGGCGGCCCCTGCGAGCCGGACCAGCCGCGAGGTGATCCGCCGGGCCAGCCACCACCCGAACAGCCCGGCGGCGATCACGACGGCGGCCACGAACAACACGGTCCGCTGCTGGAGTTCACGCAGCAGATCCTCGGTGTCGCTGAACTGCTGAGCGACCTGCACCGCGCCCCGCCCGCCGCCGAGCGCGACGGTCGCCACCCGGTACAGCTCGTCGCCGACCTCGACGTCGCGGTGCTCCACCAGCCGCCCGGCGGCCTGCGCCGCCGCGGCCCGCCAATCGTCGGCGTCCGTCGGCAGCGCGGGACTGCCCGGGTCGACGACCGTGCCGCCGGGCCCGAGCAGCTGCACTACCGTGCCGCCCGGCCGGATCAGGTCGTCGCGCGGGCCGCCGGGGTCCAAGGAGGCGACGAAGTCGTCAGGCGACAGGGCACGCTGCCGCACCTGCTCGCGCAGGTCCCGGACGACGTCCTCGAACACGGTCCGCTGGTCCACGCGGACGAGCCGGGCGGCGGCGTCGTACGACAGAAACCCGACGAGTACGGTCACGACGGCGGCGACGGCCGCGAAGGACACCGTGAACGTCGTACGCAGCGACGACAGCCGCGGTCGCGCGAACAACGGTCGCCCGAGCAACGGTCGCGCGAGCAGACGCCGCTGCCGCCCGGGACGCGGCTGCCCGGGACGCCCCTGCCCGGGACGGGGCCGCCGCACTCAGTCCTCCCTCAGCACGTACCCCACGCCCCGCACCGTGTGGATCGGCGCGGGCGCGCCCGGCTCCTCGAGTTTGCGCCGCAGATAGCCGACGTACACGGCGAGGTTCTTGGAGCCGGGCCCGAAGTCGTACCCCCAGATGCGGTCGTAGATCGTGGCGTGGTCGAGGACGATACCGGCGTTGCGGGCGAGGAGCTCCAGGAGGTCGAACTCGGTACGGGTGAGCTCGATCTCACGTGTCCCGCGCCAGACGCGGCGGGCCTGCGGTTCTATGTGCAGACCGGCGGCGGCGAACCGGCCGTCGGGCATGTGCTGCTGTTCTCTGGGTATGCCGGCAGGGGCACCGGGGGCACCCGTACGCCGTAGCAGCGCGCGCAGCCGGGCGAAGACCTCTTCGACCTCGAAGGGCTTGATGACGTAGTCGTCGGCTCCGGCGTCCAGGCCCGCGATGCGGTCCGCGGTCTCCACGAGCGCGGTGAGCATCAGGATCGGCGTACGGTCGCCCTCCGCACGAAGGACGCGACAGACTTGGAGGCCGTCGATGTCCGGCATCATCACGTCGAGGACGAGCACGTCGGGCGGGGTGCGGTGGGCCTGCGCGAGCGCCTCGACGCCGTCGGCCACCGCGGTGACCTCGTATCCCTCCAGAGTGAGAGCCCGTTCCAGGGCATGGCGGATGGCGCGGTCGTCCTCGGCGAGCAGCACATTGCGGGGCACGGGACCAGTCTGCCAAGGCCCGAATTACGCATCACCTGATGAGCAGGGCCGCGGCGGGGTCTCTTACCAGGCTCTCACCCTGCCGGAAGCGGTGGCTTACCTCGCCCGGCCACTGTATTCCGTTGTACGGCTCCCGCCAGTCCGGCCGGGCCGCCCGCCGGGCACAGCGGGCGGCCCCTCCCCGCAGCCCCGCGAGAACCGCGCCGTGCACCGCGTCGGCGACTTCGCCCGCGCAAAGGGCGTCTCGGTCCGTGCCCTGCGCGGCTCTTTGAAGAAGGCGTACGAGGCCATGTAGCGGCGCGACTCGGAGGACAGCTCGTCGATGAGCCGCTCACGCGCTTTCCCGGCCACGCTCACCCTCTTCGTCTGCGCTGTGCAGAAAGCGTAGGGCGCAGACATCGCATCCACGCAGACGTGGCCCGGTCCGAACGACCTAGAAGGCGTACAAGTCCCCGGTGTCCAGGGCCAACACCCGCTGCCGGTCATTCTGACGATTGCGGTCCACCGTGCGTCCGCTCCACACCGTGTCGATCACCAGCGTCATCTCCGACGGCGTCCCCTTCAGCCGAACCCACAGCCCGATCGGCTCCCCCACCCAGTCCGCGGCCAGCGGCCCCGTCCGGCACACCACAGACCGCGCTTGCGACCGCACGCAGCCGACCGGCAACCGCTGCCGATCGGCGAGCGGAACCGACCACCGCAACCGCACCGTAGCGTCGGCGACGTCGGACGGCCCGTGGTTCCGCGGGACCAGCCGCACCTCGACGCGCCCGTCCGCCATGGACACGTACCCGTGATGGGCGAGATCGGCCTCGGGAACGGCAATGTGCCCGGCATCGCCCGGCCGACCGGCACCGGGGGCGAGGGCCACGGCCGGCGATACCGCCGTCGCCACCAGGAGCACGCTGCCCGCACCCCACGCACAGAGGTTTCGCGTACGTCTTGTTCGCATACCCGGATGTATCCCACCGGGGCCGTGCGACAGGCGCCGCCCAACAGGTGAGTCAGGGGACGTGCGAGAGTGACCGCATGCTCGTCCTCCGTTCCGCGGCCCTCTTCGTCCTCGCCGGGCTCCTGGAGATCGGTGGCGCCTGGCTGGTCTGGCAGGGAGTGCGCGAACACCGCGGCCGGCTGTGGATCGGCACCGGTGTCATGGCCCTCGGGGTGTACGGCTTCGTCGCCACACTCCAGCCCGACGCGAACTTCGGCCGCGTCCTCGCCGCGTACGGTGGAGTCTTCGTCGCCGGCTCGCTCGCCTGGGGCATGGTCGCGGACGGCTACCGCCCCGACCGCTGGGATGTGATCGGCGCCCTGATCTGCCTCGTCGGGGTGGCCGTGATCATGTACGCGCCCCGCGGCG
>CAMLJW010000302.1 GCA_946480485.1 uncultured Streptomyces sp.
TTGATCCTTTCGCCGCGGAACATGGCGTCCCGCAGCCCGAACACGTCGGTCGCGGCAGCCAATTCGCCCAGCAGCCGCAGCGTCTCGTCGGTGACCAGGTGCTTGGAGTAGTCGACGTGCAGATCGCCGACCTGAAGCGTGTATCCGGCGCCGCGCCCGGAGTCGGCGGCGAACAGCTCACGCAGCGGCACCGCGCCGAGTTCCTCACGGTGCTTGGCCAGAGCGGTCCACTCGGGCATCTGGTGGAGCCTGGTACGGCTACCTGCGTTCATCTCGGCTTCAGCCTTCTTTCGTACCTGTCGTGCTGCGCACCTTGACCCGCTGCCGGTCCCAACCTAATTGATCAGATCTGGCGGCGTGAGCAGTCGTCGCACCGTCCTCCGGCTCAACAGCGCAGCAGCCCAACGGCTCAACGGCTCAACGGCTCAACGGCTCAACGGCTCAACGGCTCAACTACAGATACGTCCGGCTTGTACACAGGTACCAGGTCCCGCCGCCCGAGAGGCCACGAAACACGTCCGGCCAGGCATCCGCGGTCTCTGGCCGGGCCCAACTCCTAGATCTCGCCCCGCAGTTTGGCGAGCGCCTCGGCGAGGATCGCCTCGCCGTCCGCGTCGCTGCGCCGCTCCCGTACGTACGCGAGGTGCGTCTTGTACGGCTCGGTGCGCGGGGGGTCCGGCGGGTTGTCCCGATCCTGTCCGGCCGGAAAGCCGCAGCGCGGGCAGTCCCAGGTTTCGGGAACCTGCGCGTCGCTGGCGAAGCTCGGCTCCGTCTCGTGTCCGTTGGAGCACCAGAAGGAGACGCGCAGCCGCGGCGCGGACTCGCCGCGCTCGGCCTCGCCCATCGGCCCCGCCCCGACCCGGCTTCCTCGGATCGCGTTGCCACTTGCCACGGTCGTAACTCCCTGCGTGATGGTGCCGCGAAGCGAGTCGGCGTGACGCTTCGCTGCGAACGCCTCAGTCTACGTAAGGCTCAACGCGCGTCCAGTGATGGGAGTTACACCCCACCCCGAGACGCAAGCCCCATGATAGGCCGCACCCGAGGGCGCGTACCGGACATGGGGCTTATGCGGCCGATGTGCTGTTGTACCGATGTCACCCGCTGATCAGTTGGTGACCTTCATCAGGATGCCGAGTACGACAATGCACGCGAACCACAGCAGACCGACCACCACGGTGATGCGGTCGAGGTTACGCTCGGCGACCGAGGAGCCACCGACGGACGACTGCATACCGCCACCGAACATGTCGGAGAGGCCGCCGCCCTTCCCCTTGTGCATCAGCACCAGCAGCATCAGCAGCAGGCTGAAGACGATCAGGGCGATCGAGAACCCCATAATCACAGCTGGACCAACTTCCTCGGACTTATACGGACGACGGGGGCCGGAGCTTCACAGGAGAAGCCGCCCGGCCCCCGCAAGGGTACGACGTATCGCCGCTACCGCCTACTCGCGACTGCCGGTTCGGCTCCTGGGCACGGCCTCACTGGTCGCGGAACCGGACGATCTTGACGAACTCGTCGGCGTCGAGCGCCGCGCCGCCGACCAGGGCGCCGTCGACATCGGGCTGGGCCATGATCGCGGCGACATTGCCCGCCTTGACGGAGCCGCCGTACTGGATACGGACCTCGTCGGCCAGCTCCTGCGAGTACAGCTCGGCGAGGCGGCTGCGGATCGCGCCGCACACCTCTTGGGCGTCCTCGGGGGTCGCGACCTCGCCGGTGCCGATCGCCCAGACCGGTTCGTACGCGATCACAACGGACTCGGCCTGCTCGGCAGGGATGTCCTTGAGAGCGCCGTCGACCTGCGCCAGCGTGTGCGGGACCTGGTTGCCCGCCTTGCGGATCTCCAGGCCCTCGCCGACGCACAGGATCGGGGTGAGGCCATGCTGGTAGGCGGCCTTGATTTTGGCGTTGCAAAGCTCGTCGGTCTCGTTGTGGTACTGCCGGCGCTCGGAGTGGCCGATCGCCACGTAGGTGCACTTGAGCTTGGCCAGCATCGAGCCGGAGATCTCGCCGGTGTAGGCACCGGAGTCGTACGCCGAGAGGTCCTGAGCACCGTACTTGATCTTGAGTTTGTCACCGTCGACCAGGGTCTGCACGGAGCGCAGATCGGTGAAGGGCGGCAGAACGGCGACCTCGACGGCCTCGTAGTCCTTGTCGGCCAAGGCGAAGGCGAGCTTCTGGACGTGCGCGATGGCCTCGAGGTGGTTGAGGTTCATCTTCCAGTTGCCCGCCATCAGCGGCGTGCGTGTGCTCATCAGGTCAGTCCTCCAGTGCGGCGAGGCCGGGGAGCGTCTTGCCCTCGAGGTATTCGAGGGAGGCGCCACCGCCGGTCGAAATGTGGCCGAATGCCGTCTCGTCGAAGCCCAGGATGCGGACGGCCGCGGCGGAGTCGCCACCGCCGACGACCGTGAAGCCCGGGGCGTCGAGGAGAGCCTGGGCGACCGCCTTGGTGCCCTCGGCGTAGTCGGGGTGCTCGAAGACGCCCATCGGACCGTTCCAGAAGACGGTGGCCGCGTCGACGAGCTTTGATGCGTACAGCTTGCGGGACTCAGGACCGATGTCGAGACCCATCTGGTCGGCCGGGACGGCGTCCGCGGCGACAGTGGTGGGGTTGGCCGCGGCCTTGGTCCTCAGATCCGGGAACTCGGACCCGACCAGTGCGTCGACGGGGAGGACCAGCTCGACGCCGGTCCTCTCGGCGCGCTCGATGTACTCGATGACGGCCGGGATCTGGTCCTCCTGGAGGAGGGAGTTCCCGATCTCGTACCCCTTGGCCTTGAGGAAGGTGTACGCCATGCCGCCGCCGATCAGCAGGCGGTCCGCCTTGCCGAGCAGCTGGTCGATGACGGCGAGCTTGTCGGAGACCTTGGCGCCGCCGAGCGCGACGACATAGGGGCGCTGTACGTCCTCGGAGAGCTTCTTCAGGACATCGACTTCGGTGGCGATGAGATGGCCCGCGTAGTGCGGAAGGCGCGCCGGGAGGTCGTACACGGAGGCGTGCTTGCGGTGTACGGCGCCGAAACCGTCACCTACGTAGACATCGGCCAGGGCCGCGAGCCGGTCCGCGAACTCGCCCCGCTCGGTGTCGTCCTTCGACGTCTCACCGGCGTTGAAGCGCAGGTTCTCGATGACCGCGACCTGACCGGGCCGCAGGCCGTTCACGGCGTCGTGGGCAGCGGGGCCGATGGTGTCCTGGGCGAACGCGACGGGCTCGCCGAGGAGCTCACCGAGCCGCTCGGCGGCGGGGAGCAGCGAGAACGCCGGCTCCGGGGCGCCTTTCGGGCGGCCCAGGTGCGAGGCGACGACAACCTTGGCGCCCGCGCCTGTCAGGGCCTTGACGGTGGGCAGCACTGCGCGGATGCGGCCGTCGTCGGTGATGGCGCCGTCGGCCAGCGGCACGTTCAGGTCAGCGCGCACGAAGACCCTCTTGCCGTCCACGCCTTCGGAGAGGAGTTCGTCGATCGTCTTCATAAAAAGGACTCCTGAGGGGACTCTGATTATTTCCGGCGAACAGATATCAGCCATCCATTGAGCAACCACGATGGCGAGCAACCAGGTCCGCGAGAGCGGCGGCGGTTCAGAGGCCGCACAGAGGGGGCCCGGGCAGCACGTCCTTGCGCTGCCCGGGCCCTGTGCTCACATCGAGGTGCTTACTCCGGGACTCAGAGCTGGCCGCCGACGAAGACCGTGAGGTCCACGAGGCGGTTGGAGTAGCCCCACTCGTTGTCGTACCAGCCGAGGATCTTCACCGACTTGCCCTCCTGGACCATGGTCAGGGAGGAGTCGAAGGTGCAGGAGGCCGGGTCACCGACGATGTCCGAGGACACGATCGGGTCCTCGGTGTAGAACAGGACGCCCTTGAGGTCGCCGTCGTCGGCGGCCTTCTTGAACGCGGCGTTGACCTCGTCCTTGGTGACCTCGCGCTGGAGCTCCACGACCAGGTCGGTGGCCGAGCCGGTCGGGACCGGGACGCGCATCGCGATGCCGTCCAGCTTGCCCTTGAGCTGCGGGAGGACCAGTGCGGTGGCCTTGGCGGCGCCCGTCGTGGTCGGGATGATGTTCTCGGCGGCGGCGCGGGCGCGGCGCAGGTCCGAGTGCGGGAAGTCCAGGATGCGCTGGTCGTTCGTGTACGCGTGGACCGTCGTCATCAGGCCCTTGACGATGCCGAAGTTCTCGTCGAGAACCTTGGCCATCGGCGCCACGCAGTTGGTGGTGCAGGAGGCGTTCGAGATGACGTGGTGGTTCGCCGGGTCGTACCTGTCCTGGTTGACACCCATCACGATGGTGATGTCCTCTTCCTTGGCCGGAGCCGAGATGAGGACCTTCTTGGCGCCGCCGGCGATGTGCTTCTCGGCGTCGGCCTTCTTCGTGAAGATGCCGGTCGACTCGATGACGATGTCGACGCCCAGCTCACCCCACGGGATGTCGGCGGGGTTGCGCTCTGACAGCACCTTGATGGTGTGGCCGTCCACCGTGATGGTGTCTTCGGTGTGGGACACCTCGGCCTTGAGGCGGCCCAGGATGGTGTCGTACTTCAGCAGGTGAGCGGTGGTCGCGGTGTCACCCAGGTCGTTGACAGCCACGATCTCGATGTCTGCACCCTGCTCCAGTAGCGCGCGGAAGTAGTTACGACCGATGCGGCCAAAGCCGTTGATGCCTACGCGGATCGTCACGAACCGATCTCCTCGTTAGGTACGCCGGTTTTCGACGCCGGCGAGTTGTATGGGATGTCCCCGACCGCCTACGACCCTACCTCCCTGAGGCGCCCGGAGTGACATCGGCGAGGGCCCCTGCACGGCGGGGCGGCCCGTACCCGCCAGTAGGGGTACGGGCCGCCCGGGCACCGAGGCACGAAGAGGGTGCCGACTGCGTCCTGTCAGCTCTTCAGCGCCGCCAGCGCCCTGCCGAGCAGAGCCGTGCGGTCGGCCGCCGAGGTGACGTGCTCCAGGCCGAAGCCGAGCAGCACGGTGTCATGTGTGGTGACCGCTCCGTACGTCTTGAAGAGCTCGCCGACGCGTCCCCAGTCCTGGACGACCGCGGGGCTGCCCGCGGGCGGCCCGGGCACGTTCCAGGCGCCGAGCGAGGACTCGAAGCCCTCCGTCTCGCCGGCCGTGCCGCCGATGACGACGGAGGCGTTGTCGGCGAGGACGCCGTGGCCGCCGGTGCCGGGGTCGCTGATGTAGCTCAGCGAGATCTCCACCGTCTTTCCGGCGTACTTGGAGAGATCGAAGTTGACGTCCTGCCAGCCCTCGGAGGCTCCGGTGAAGCTGTTCCAGGAACCGCTCGTCCCGGTCGGGGTGCAGCCTGCCGCGCCCGGAGTCAGATAGCGCTTGAGGCCGGGGTGCGCCTGGATGAAGTACCCGGTCTCGCACTCGGCCGGCACGGCGGTGCTGGTGGCGCCGCCCTTCTCCGGGAGCGTGGTCCAGTCGTCGGCTCCGGCCGTGTGCGCCTCGAGCACCGCATGGTCGTAGCCCTGCTCGGTGTCCCACAGGAGCCGGGTGCGAAGGGTGGGCGCGTCGGCCGCGCTCACTCCGGTGAGGTCGATGGTGCGGGCGAGACGGTTCCAGGCGAAGTCGGAGTGGGTGACGGCCGCCATGGCCGCGCCTTCGTACGGGCCGTACGGGTTGACGCTCCCGGGGTAGTGGCCCGCTCCCGCGCTCGCGAACTGCGGGTACGTGTCCGCGGGCAGCGTGTCCGAGGTGACGCCGTACGCTCCTGCCCCGTTCAGCGGGTTGCCGGGAGCGTCACCGAGCGCACCTGCCGCACCCGCGAGCTTCCCGGCGCCGTCGAACGCCGTGACGCCCGGAGTCGTCGTACGGGAGTGGGCGCCGAGGTAGTACTGGCTGAAGTCGTTCGTCAGGGCGCCCGGCAACTCCACGTTGCCGCCCGCCTGCTCGCCCGCCTCGATCAGCTTGCCGCCCTCGTTGAGGTAGGAGCGCAGCTGCAGCTGGGTGACGGAGCCGGGGCGGCCGGCGCCCGTGTAGTGGACGACCGTGGTGAAGTGCCCCAGGACGCCGAGCGCGTCCGGCACGCCCTGCGTGGCGACGTCCCAGACCAGGGGCTTGCGGCCGTTCGCCTTCAGGGCGTCGACGTAGGTCTGCGCCTGGCTCGCGGCGGCACCCTCCTCGGCGACCACCAGTGTGTCGGCGCGCGGCCGTTCGGCGATCGTGTACGTGAAGTGCTTGCTGGAGGTGGGTTTTCCGTTTCTGGTCTCGCCGGTGAACCAGACCTCGACCTTGTCGCCCGGCTCGCCGTCCTGGACCGGCGCCCGGTACGCGTCGAAGTAGAGGTTGTCCTCGCCTCCGAAGGTCTCGCCGCCGTCCCAGGCCTCGAGCGCCCGGTCGTCCGTACGGCCGCCGTTGACGCGGTATTTGAGCTCCTTGTCGCGTACGGACTTGCGGGCGACGACGGAGATCTCCTGGTCGGCGCCGCGCGAGTACGACGTCGTGAAGGTGGCCGGGGTGAAGTCGGGGGCGTCGATGCCGACCGGGGACTGCGGCCGGTCGGGCCGGGCGGCGGTCTCGGCGACGGAGAGCGCGAACGGGATGTTCTTCTCGAACTCCTGCTGGATCAGCTTCTCGTCGTCCGGGAACGTGAAGACCGAGGCGCAGTCCTCGGGCTTCCAGGCGTCG
>CAMLJW010000303.1 GCA_946480485.1 uncultured Streptomyces sp.
AGTGGGTGCGGGCGCAGCCGCAGTACGATCACGGCTGGCTGCCCGGCTTCACGCCCCAGGGCTCCGTTTCGTACACGGGAGAGACCGCTTTGACCCGTACGCCGGGGGTGTCCTCCAGGGCGTCGATGGCGCCCTGGAGGGTTTCCAGGCGGTTGCCGAGGTTCGAGCCGAGGGAGAGCACGGCATGCTTGGGGTTGTGCAGGGTCGTGTCGGCGGCGTCCACCTGCTCCACTACGGAGGCAGGCACCGGCTGTACGGTCGGGTCGCTCTGACTCCCGATGAACGATGCGGTCATACTCGGCTCCGGGTGATGGTGACGGTCACGTCGTCGAAGGGGACGGTGATCGGCGCGTCCGGCTTGTGGACGCACACCTCGACCTCCTGGACCCCATCGTGCTTCAGACACGCCTGGGCGATGTGCTCGGCGAGCGTCTCGACGAGGTCGACGGGTTCCCCCTTGACGACGGCCACGACCTCCTCCGCCACGATGCCGTAATGCACGGTCTTCGCCAGGTCGTCGGTGGCCGCCGCCGACCGGATGTCCAGGCCCAGGGTGACGTCCACGATGAACGTCTGCCCCTCTTCGCGTTCCTTCGGCAAGACACCGTGGTGCCCACGGGCCTTCAGGCCCCGCAGCGCGACACGATCCACGCGAATCACTCCTGCAATCATCGGTAACGGAGGTCACTGCCGAGTGCGAAGGCACGCCGGCCTCAAAAGAATCTACCTGCGGTCACTGACAGCGCCCGCTCTCCGGGGCCGGGCCCAGTCGTGGCCGGGAAGCCTCATCAAGTGTTTCCTTGGGGAGACACGCTGGCTCAGGGGCTGGTAGCCGCCCCTCCCCGGAGCCCCGTGATCCCCACCACTACTTGGCCCTTACCCAGTCACGAGGGCGGCTTGTCAGCCTCTTCCTCGCCGGATTCGGCCAGCACGGGGGAGGCGTGGTGCGACCAGAGTTTCCAGCCCTCGGATGTGCGGCGGAACACGTTGGTGGCGACCACGAGCTGGCCCACGAGCGGCCCCAGTTCGTCGCTGTCCTCCGGGGCAGGGCCACCGCTGAGGATGTTCTCGGTGCACGTCACCAGGGCGGTGTCGGAGATGACGGACACCTGGAGGTCGGTCAGGAAGAACTGGATGTATTCGGTGTTCGCCATGATCAGCGCGTACGAGCGGAGGACCTCGCCGCGGCCGGTGAGGACCGGCCAGCCGGGGTGCACGCAGGAGATCTCGGCGCCCTTGTCGGTGTCGTCCGCGGGGTCCTCGGTGTCCTCGGCCTCCGCGGTGTGTTCAGCCCCTTCGATGTCCAGGGGAGCCAGCCAGATCGACGACAGCTCCTCGAAGTCGCCGCGTTCCATCGCCTCGTAATAGGCGGTGTTGGCGCGTACGACCGCTTCGAGATCGGTGCTGGGTGCGCTCACTGAGCTGCCTCTGCGGTCCGGGCGCCTTCCACGGCCCGGGAGACCCGGACCGCGTCGGCGGTGGCCCGCACCTCGTGGACGCGGACCGCCCACGCACCCTGGTGGGCGGCGAGCGCCGAGACGGCGGCAGTGGCGGCGTCGCGTTCCCGGGCGGGCGGCGCGGCGCCCTCCGGGCCCGCCAGTACGCGGCCGAGGAACCGCTTGCGGGACGCGGCGACCAGTACGGGGTGGCCGATGTCCCGGAGGCGGTCGAGGTGGGCGAGGAGCGTCAGATCGTGCTCGGCCTGCTTGGAGAAGCCTAGGCCGGGGTCGACGACGAGGCGGTCCGCGGCGATGCCGCCCGCCAGAACGGCCTCCACGCGTGCGTGCAGCTCGTCGACGACTTCGGAGACGACGTCCTCGTATGTCCCCTGGACGTTTCCGCCCTCGAGGAAGCCGCGCCAGTGCATGACCACGAAGGGGGCGCCGGCGGACGCGACGACCGGGATCATCGCCGGGTCGGCGAGGCCGCCGCTGACGTCGTTGACCAGGACGGCGCCCGCGGCGAGGGAGCGTTCGGCCACCGACGCGCGCATCGTGTCGACGGAGACGGTGACCCCTTCGGAGGCGAGGCCGCGTACGACGGGGATGACGCGCCTGAGCTCCTCGGCCTCGTCCACCCGGGTGGCGCCGGGGCGGGTCGACTCGCCGCCGACGTCGACCAGGTCCGCGCCCTGGGCGACCAGGTCGAGGCCGTGCTTGACGGCGGCCGTCGTGTCGAACCAGCGGCCGCCGTCCGAGAAGGAGTCGGGGGTCACGTTCACCACCCCCATGACCGCGCACCGATCCCACACCGGAAGCCCCGTCACTTGGCCTCGCCCGCTCTTCTCGCTCATGTGTCCAGCCTAGGCCTCCGGCGGTTGGGTGGGTTTCGCCTACCCGGCGTGGGGGCTCGTCCGGTTCCGCGGGCGCTTGGTGTGGCCCCGGGCGGGACCTCTTCCCGCCCGCCGGACTCGGTTGGCTTGTCAGGCAGCCCTTGCAGCTCCGGCAGGGATGCCGCTCGGTGCGGCCTGAGCAGGGGACTGGGGGCGTGAGGGATCCTCGCTTTTGGCCGGCTCTATGCCGCTCCTACGCCGCTCCTACGCGGCTTTCCGCTCGTACGGCGGTTTCCGCCATCCGTCGATGCGCGCACGGAGCCGGTGTCGTCGCCCTGCGGCGCAGGAGCGGCGGCAGCGCGAGGTTCACGAAGCCCTCTGCCTGCATGGCCGCCAGACCGATGCGGGGCAGATCGCGGGAGGAGCGGTACACGACGAAGCGGGGCTCCCAGCGGGGGCGGAACTTCGCGTTGAACTTGTAGAGCGACTCGATCTGGAACCAGCGGGAGAGGAAGACCAGCAGGCCGCGCCAGGCGCGCAGTACCGGGCCGGCGCCGATCTTCTCGCCGCGTGCCAGGGCCGAGCGGAACATCGCGAAGTTGAGCGAGACCCGCTGCACCCCCAGGCGGGGCGCCGCCTGGAGCGCCGCCACGATCAGCAACTCGTTCATGCCGGGATCGGCTGCGCGGTCGCGGCGCATGAGGTCGAGGGACGCGCCGTCCGTGCCCCACGGGACGAAGTGGAGTACGGCCTTCAAGTCGCCGTAGGGACCCGGTTCCGCATCAGCCTTGTGCGCGGTGGCGATCAGGCAGTCCCCGTCGGCCGGGTCGCCGATGCGTCCGAGCGCCATGGAGAAGCCGCGCTCGGTGTCCGTGCCGCGCCAGTCCTCCGCCGCGCGCCGGATCCGGTCCAGCTCACCTTCGCCCAGGTCACGAACGCGCCGTACCCGGGTCTCGTAGCCGGCCCGCTCAATGCGTTTCACCATCTGGCGCACATTGCGCATCGCGCGCCCGGACAGGGAGAAATCCGCGACGTCCACCACCGCCTCGTCGCCCAGCTCGAGGGCGTCCAGGCCGGTTTCCCGCGTCCAGACCTCTCCGCCCGTCTCGGAGCAGCCCATGACGGCGGGCGCCCAGGAGTGGGCCTTCGCCTCGTCCATGAAGCGCTCGATCGCGCCGGGCCAGGCCTCGACGTCGCCGATCGGGTCGCCGCTGGCGAGCATGACGCCGGACACGACGCGGTACGTCACGGCCGCCTTGCCGCTGGGCGAGAAGACGACCGCCTTGTCGCGGCGCAGCGCGAAGTGACCGAGCGAGTCGCGGCCGCCGTGCTTCTCCAGGAGCGACCGCAGCCGCGCCTCGTCGTCCTCGGTGAGGCGGGCGGCCGGGCGTTCGGGGCGGAAGGCCAGATAGATCGTGGTGACGGCGGTCAGCAGGCCGAGCGCGCCGAGTGAGAAGGCCACCGTCCAGGATGTACTGCCCTGGTAGTCGACCGGGCCCTCGAAGCCGAACAGGCCGTACAGCACATGCGCGATTCGGTCAGCGAGGCTCGGGTCGCCGACCATCCGGTCCGGGTGGACGCTGACGATGATGAGTCCGAGGAGGAGGGAACCGGCGCCCATGAGGACGAAGTTGGCGAGCGCCTGCCAGCGGCCGCGCGGGTCGGGCAGCGCCGCGAACTCGCTTCGGTGGCGCAGCAGCGGCGCGAGCAGCGCCAGTGAGATGAGCACGCCGAGAAGGGAGTGCCGGTAGGTGAACTGCGCGACGGCACCGGCCGGAAGCAGGATCACGGCAGCGCGCCACGCCCGCCGTTTGCGCCGACGAAGCCCATGGGCGAGAAGCAGTAGCAGGACGCCCGCACTGAGCGACAGGGCGGCGGCGAACGGGCCCAGAGCGCCGGGCAGCACCTCGGCGAGTGTGTGCATACGGCTGTTCCTGAAGCGCGGGAAGACGCCCGCGGCGATGTCCAGGAGTCCCACGAGTGTGCAGGCCCTGGCGACCAGGGCGGGGACGGCCTGGGGGCGTGGACCGCGAAGTACGCGCCACGGTCGGCCTGTTCTCCGCTCCGGAACCTGGCCCGACTTTTCCCCATCTATCCTGATAGACATCGCATCCCGTAGTTCTGCGAGAGACCCTGAGTCCGGTGCCCCATTGGGCATCCGGTGACATTGCGCTCTCTAAGACGGTGTCTCGAGGGGCCCGGTTCACTCCGCTCCGGAAACCGTTTCAAAAAGGCAAGGAAAGTCCTGGGCAAGCGCTGTGACGGAGTGACGGAGTGACGTAAGCGGTGCCGGCCCTCAACGGAAAGCGCAGGCAGACACATCCCATGGGTCTCACGAGCAACAAGATGCTGGCACTCGCCGTCCTCTTGGCGGTGCTGCTGTTCGTCGGCACGGTGTGGTTCTGGCCGCGACTCGCGCGCCGCAACTGGCGTGTCGTGGCAGGGCGGATCGGCCTGCTGCTGGCCACCCAGGTCCTGATCTTCGCGTCGGTCGGCCTCGCCGCCAACCAGGCCTTCGGGTTCTACGCAGGCTGGGCCGACCTCTTCGGCCAGGAGTCGGGCCAGGGCGTGGTGGTCGACCACGGCGCGGGCCGCGGCTCGGGCGGCCCGCTCCAGGTCGTCGGCACACAGCCGGTGAGCGTGACGGGCGGTGCGCGGCCGCAAATCGGCGGCCAGATACAGAAGGTCGACATCGTGGGCCGGCGCACGCGCATCGCGACTCCCGCGTTCGTCTATCTGCCGCCGGAGTACTTCCAGCCGCAGTACCGCACGCGCACCTTCCCGGCCGCCACCGTGCTCACCGGTTATCCGGGCACCGCCGAGGCGCTCATCAAGGGCCTGCACTACCCGCAGACCGCTCAACGACTGGCCAAGAACGGCACGGCCCAGCCGATGATCCTGGTCATGATGCGGCCGACGGTGGCGCCGCCGCGCGACACCGAGTGCGTGAACGTTCCCGGGGGGCCGCAGACCGAGACATTCTTCGCCAAGGATGTGCCCGAGGCCGTATCGGCCCACTACAGGGTGGGCAAAAAGCCCGGGAGCTGGGGCATCATCGGTGATTCCACGGGCGGTTACTGCGCGCTGAAGCTCGCGATCCACCACCCGGAGACGTACGCCGCCGGGGCGGGCCTGTCGCCTTACTACAGGGCGCCGATCGATCCCACCACGGGCGACCTCTTCCACGGGGACAAGGAGTTGCAGAACAGCGCCGACCTGATGTGGTACTTGAGGCACCGGCCCGCGCCGGACACGTCGCTGCTGGTCAGCAGCAGCAAGAACGGGGAGCACGACTACAAGGAGACGCTGCGGTTCATCGAGCTGGTGAAGGAAAAGAGGCCGACACGGATCTCGTCGATCACCCTGGAGAGCGGCGGCCACAACTTCAACACCTGGCGTCGTGAGATCCCGGCCACGCTTCAGTGGATCAGCGGGCGCCTCAGCGACCGCTGAGGCGGCTAGGTGATGCTGAGCCTTCGGGTAGCTGTTTTTACCCGGTCGGGCACCAAGAGTCGCCTACGCGCGGTAAGTTTCTGGCCATGCCACGTGGACGTCACCGCCATTCCCCACCTCTGCACCGGCTGCTGCCTCCCTCGGCGATCGCAGGAGTCTCTTTCATCTGCGCCGCCGGGCCCTGGCTGTTCACGGAACCGATGGTGCTCCGCGGGCTGGCCGCGGGCGCCGCGGTGACGGCCGTCGTGGGCGCGGTCGTCATGCGTCGTTGGGACACGGCGGCGGGCAAACGCGTCGCGGACCTCACGCGTGCGCGCGCGAGTGACGACTGGCGCCACGAGGAGCGGGTCGCCGAGCTCGAGACCGACCTCGAAGAGTCGCGCGAGCTGCGCACCAAGCTGGAGCACAAGCTCCGTGCGAAGCGGACGGAGCTGCAGGGGCTGCGCAATGAACACGCGGCGCTGCTGCTGCGGTACGCCCAGGCGCAGACGGAGCGGGCCAGCGCCCTGGAGGGCCGTCGGCTCCTCGCCATAGAGACGTCGGCTTCGACTCACGCGCTGTCGGCGGCGGCTTCGGGGGATCTGGTGCCCGTGAAACCCAACGGGACGGTGCAGGCCGCCGCGGAGGCGACAAAACCGGCTGCGCCCGGGGCGACGGTGCCGACCGCCCGTGCCGCGGCTTCGGTTCTCTACGCGAAGGCCAACGCGGCGTTGGACCGGCTGGCGAAGGCGGGTGCCGCACGCGCGACCGAGGGTGAGCCCTCGGCCGAGCGCCCGGCGGAGGACGGTCCGGAGAGCGCGAGCGACTCGCCCACGGCGGACGGTTCCGCGCAGGACGGTTCGGCGACGGACGCTTCGGTGCGGGACGGTTCGGCGACGGACGGTTCGGTGCGGGACGGTTCGGCGACGG